>DOWQ01000660.1 GCA_003519485.1 Streptomyces sp.
GCCGCGGCGTGGCCGTCCGCCCGGCGGCACGGGACCACGGCCCCAGCGCTACGGAACCGCGGCCCTGGCGGACGGAACCGCGGCCCTGGCGGTACGGAACCCGGCACGGAAGCGCGGTCACCGGCGGCACGGGACCGCCGTGCGGCCGCCCGCGCACGCACCGGGTGGGCCACCGGCAGGAAAGGTACAGTGCGCGTGGGAGCCGAATGGGGTGGCCCCGGAACGGCGCGGAAGCAGACGGTGAGGCCCCGACACGTGTTGACTCAGACGACCACCAGGGTCCTCGATCCCGGCGAACTCGACGCCGCGCTCGAGGTCCTCGGCCGGGATCCGGTCACCAACGTCTTCGTCGCCGCCCGCGTCCAGGCCGCCGGGCTCGACCCGTGGCGGCTCGGCGGCGAGATGTGGGGCTGGTACGCCGACGGGCGGCTGGAGTCCCTCTGCTACGCGGGCGCCAACCTCGTCCCCGTCTGCGCGGGCCCCGAGGCCGTGCGCGCCTTCGCCGAGCGGGCCCGCCGCGGCGGCCGCCGCTGCTCCTCGATCGTCGGCCCCGCCGAGCCCACCGCCCTGCTGTGGTCACTGCTGGAGCCCAGCTGGGGCCCGGCCCGCGAGGTCCGCTCCCACCAGCCGCTCATGGTCACCCACGCCATGCCGGAGGGCGTGCCGCCCGACCCGCTCGTGCGCCGCGTCCACAAGGACGAGATGGACACCGTCATGCCCGCCTGCGTGGCGATGTTCACCGAGGAGGTGGGCGTCTCGCCGCTCGCGGGCGACGGCGGGCTGCTCTACCAGGCCCGGGTCGCCGAACTCGTCGGCAACGGCCGCTCGTTCGCCCGGATCGAGGACGGCCGGGTGGTGTTCAAGGCCGAGATCGGCGCCGCCACCCACCGGGCGTGCCAGATCCAGGGTGTGTGGGTCGCGCCGGAGTTCCGCGGCCGCGGCCTGTCCGAGACCGGCATGGCGGCCGTCCTGCGCTACGCGCTCGCTGACATCGCGCCCGCCGCCAGCCTCTACGTCAACTATTTCAACGCCCCCGCCCGCGCCGCCTACCACCGGGTCGGTTTCCGTGAGACGGGCGCCTTCATGAGCGTGCTCTTTTGAGTAGTCTCGCGGCCATGGATGACGTCGCGGTCGGCCCGCTCGACCTCGCCGCGCGGGTGGACGACGCGCTGGCCGTACAGGCATTCGCGTTCGGGCTCACCGAGGACGAGATCGGGGTGCGGCGGCAGATCGTGCTGCGGCACCTGACCAGCCCCGGGGCCAGGGCGCTGGGCGCCACCACCCCCGGCGGCCGGCTCGTCGGCTTCGCCTACGGGATGCCGAACGACCGCGGCCACTGGTGGTCCACGGTCGTCGAGCCGTATCTGCGGCGCGAGGGCCGGGACGGCTGGCTCGACAACTCCTTCGTGGTCACCGAGTTGCATGTGCTCCCCGCCCACCAGCAGCGCGGCATCGGCCGGCGGCTGATCACGACGCTCACGGACGGCGCCGGCGAGCCGCGCAGCATCCTCTCGGCCATCGACACCGACAGCCCGGCGCGGGCGCTCTACCGGGCGCTGGGCTACCGCGACCTCGCGCGCCCCGTGCACTTCCCGAGCGCCCTCAGCCCGTACGCCGTCATGGGGGCCCCGCTGCCGCTGCTCCGGGCCCGGCCGCAGGCCTCGTCCCCCGGCCCCGGCCGACTCGGATAGCCTCTGGAAGTCGCATTTTTTTCACGCAGGAGAGAAGCCCATGGTCCAGCGCATGTCCCGGATGATGCTCAAAACGCTGCGCGACGACCCGGCCGATGCCGAGACCACCAGCCACAAGTTGCTGGTCCGCGCCGGGTACGTCCGCCGCACGTCCGCCGGAATCTGGACCTGGCTGCCACTGGGCAAGAAGGTCCTTGAGAACGTCTCGCGCGTCGTCCGCGAGGAGATGGACGCCATCGGCGGCCAGGAGGTGCTGCTGCCCGCCCTGCTGCCGAAGGAGCCCTACGAGGCCAGCGGCCGCTGGGAGGAGTACGGCGACCTCCTCTTCCGGCTGAAGGACCGCAAGGGCGCCGAGTACCTCCTCGGCCCCACCCACGAGGAGATCTTCACCCTCACGGTCAAGGACCAGTGCACGTCCTACAAGGACCTGCCGGTGATCCTCTACCAGATCCAGACCAAGTACCGGGACGAGGCCAGGCCGCGCTCGGGCGTGCTGCGCGGCCGTGAGTTCCAGATGAAGGACTCCTACTCCTTCGACGCGGACGACGAGGGCCTGGTCGAGGCGTACCGGCTGCACCGTGAGGCGTACACCCGCATCTTCGAGCGGATCGGTCTGGACTACCGCATCGTCTCCGCCGTATCCGGCGCGATGGGCGGCTCCGCCTCCGAGGAGTTCCTCGCCCCGGCCGGCGCGGGCGAGGACACCTTCGTCGACTGCCCGGCCTGCGACTACGCGGCCAACACCGAGGCCGTCACCACCGTCGTGCCCCCAGTGGAGCCCGCCGAGCACCCCGCGGTCGAGGAGCTGGACACCCCGGACACTCCGACCATCGAGACGCTCGCCGCGTTCCTCGGCGTGCCCGCCTCCGCCACCCTGAAGAACCTGCTGGTCAAGGTCGACGGCAAGATCACGGCCGTCGGCGTGCCCGGCGACCGGGAGGTGGACCTCGGCAAGCTGAGCGAGCACCTGGCGCCGGCCGTCGTCGAGCTGGTGACGGCCGGCGACTTCCCGGCCCGTCCCGACCTCGTGCGCGGCTACGTCGGCCCGCAGGACCTCGCCGGCACCGCCTTCCGCTACATCGCGGATCCCCGGGTGGCTCCCGGCACCTCCTGGGTGACCGGCGCCAACAAGGAGGGCAAGCACGCCCGCAACGTCGTCTGCGGCCGGGACTTCGAGGTGGACGAGTACCTCGACGTGGTCGTCGTCGAGCCCGGCGACCCCTGCCCGAAGTGTGGCGCCGGCCTGGAGATCGGCCGCGCCATCGAGATCGGCCACATCTTCCAGCTCGGCCGCAAGTACGCCGAGGCGCTCGACCTCAAGGTGCTCGACGAGAACGGCAAGCTCGTNNAGCTCGGCCGCAAGTACGCCGACACCTTCCAGCTCGACGTGCTCGGCCGGGAGGGCAAGCCGGTCCGGGTCACCATGGGCTCGTACGGCATCGGCGTCTCCCGCGCCGTCGCCGCACTCGCCGAGCAGACGGCCGACGGGCAGGGCCTGTGCTGGCCGCNNGATCGCGCCGGCCGATGTGCACATCGTCGCGGCCGGCAAGGCCAAGCAGACGGAGCTGGCCCTGGAGGTCGCCGAGAAGCTGCACTCGGCGGGTGTACGGGTGCTCGTCGACGACCGCGCGGGCGTCTCGCCCGGCGTGAAGTTCACCGACGCCGAGCTGATCGGCGTG
>DOWQ01000590.1 GCA_003519485.1 Streptomyces sp.
GGGACCCTCATCGCCCCTGCCACTTCGGTGGCCGCTTCTCGGTGAAGGCGGCGTGGAACTCCGCGTAGTCGTCGCCGTTCATCAGGAGCGCCTGGGTGGAGGCGTCCATCTCGACGGCGGCGGCCAGCGGCATGTCCAGCTCGGCGGTGAGCAGGGCCTTGGTCTGGGCGAGGGCCAGCGCCGGGCCGTCCGCGAGGCGGCGGGCGAGGGCCGTGGCGGCCTCGCCGGCCCGGCCGGTCTCGACGAGCTCGCTGAGCAGCCCGATCCGCTCCGCCTCGGGCGCGCGGACCGGCTCGCCGAGCATCAGCAGCCGGGTCGCGTGGCCGAGCCCGACGACGCGGGGCAGCAGATAGGCGGCGCCCATGTCGCCTCCGGAGAGACCGACCCGGGTGAAGAGGAAGGCGAAGCGGGCGGAGGGGTCGGCGACCCGGAAGTCGGCGGCCAGGGCGAGTACGGCGCCCGCTCCGGCGGCGACGCCGTGCACCGCGGCGACCACCGGGAAGGGGCATTCGCGCAGGGCCCGGACGACCTGGCCGGTCATCCGGTTGAAGTCGAGAAGCTGCCGGGTGTCCATGGCGAGCGTAGCGCCGATGATCTCGTCGACGTCACCGCCGGAGCAGAAGCCGCGGCCCTCGCCGCCGAGGACGAGCGCCCGTACGGAGCCGTCCCGGGCCAGCTCGGCGAGGAGGTCGCGCAGATCGGCGTAAGCCTCGAAGGTGAGCGCGTTGAGCTTCTCCGGCCGGTCGAGGGTGACGGTGGCGACCCCCGCGTCCCGGGTGAGGCGGAGGTGCCGCCATTCCTCGGTCGCCCGGGCGGAACCGGTGAACGGGCTCATGGAGTAGGGCCTCCTTCAGTCCGACGGCTGCTGCCTGCCTCAGAAGCTATCACCGCTTGGTGACTGTCGTCACGACCACGCAATAAAGATGGCGGGCGCGACGGGCGCCGAAAGTCCCGTCCGTACCCGGTCGGGAGCCTCTGACGGCAGGTGCGGCCGCTGCGTATCGTGAAAAGTGGAATCAAATGTTCCGCGAAAGTAGGTGACGCTTGACCGGCCCCATCGTCCCCAGCGGACCGACCGGCCCGCCGTGGCGGGTGCCGCTGCCCCATTCGCCCGAGGCCGTGCCGATCGCGCGCGCCCTGGTGCGTACGGCCTTCGCCGACCTGGACGAGCCCAGCGCCGACGCCGAGACCGCCGAGCTGCTGACAGCCGAGCTGGTCGCCAACGCCGTACGGCACACGAGCGGGGACGAGCCCATAGAGCTGGTCGTGGAGGTGCTGGAGTCCGGTTGCCAGGTGGAGGTGCACGACCGCGACCCGGCACCGCCCGCGGACCTGCGGACCGCCCATTCCGATCCGTACCAGCTGGCCGAGAACGGCCGCAGGCTGCTGCTGATCCGCACGCTCAGCTCCACCGCCGGCTATCACGCCACCGAACACGGCAAGGCCGTCTGGTTCACCCTCGGCCCGCACGAANNACGACGCCGCCGCCGCGCGACTCGGGCGGCGGCCTTCTCATGCCTCGGGACTCATGCCTCCGCGCTCATGCGGCGGCACGCATGCCCCGGCACTCACGCCGCGGGCGCACGTTCGTGCCCATGCACCGGCACTCACGCCCTGGGGCTCACGCCCCGGCCAGGGTGGCGACGAGCACGGCCTTGATGGTGTGCATCCGGTTCTCGGCCTCGTCGAACACCACGGAGTGACCGGACTCGAAGACCTCGTCCGTGACCTCCAGGGACTCCAGCCCGTGCCGCGCGTGGATCTCGCGGCCGACCTCGGTGCCCAGGTCGTGGAAGGCCGGCAGACAGTGCAGGAACTTCACCTCCGGGCGGCCGGTGGCGCGCAGCACGTCCGCCGTCACGGCGTACGGAGCGAGCAGCGCGATGCGCTCGTCCCACACCTCCTTGGGCTCGCCCATCGAGACCCAGACGTCGGTGGCGACGAAGTCGGCCCCGCGCACGCCCTCGGCGACGTCCTCGGTGAGCGTCACCCGGGCGCCGCTGCCGGCCGCCAGCTCCCTGGCGGCCGCCACGATCTCCTCGGCCGGCCAGAGGCTCCGGGGCGCGACGATCCTGACGTCCATGCCGAGCAGGGCCCCGGTGACGAGGTAGGAGTTGCCCATGTTGCCGTGGGCGTCACCGAGGTAGGCGTACGCGATCTCCCCGAGCGGCTTCGGGCTGTGCTCCGTCATGGTGAGGATGTCGGCCAGCATCTGGGTGGGGTGCCACTCGTCGGTGAGCCCGTTGAAGACCGGGACCCCCGCATGCGCGGCCAGCTCCTCGACGACCGCCTGGCCGCGCCCGCGGTACTGGATGCCGTCGTACATGCGGCCGAGCACCCGCGCCGTGTCCCTGATCGACTCCTTGTGGCCGATCTGCGAGCCGGCCGGGTCCAGATAGGTCGTCGAGGCCCCCTGGTCCGCCGCCGCGACCTCGAAGGCACAGCGGGTGCGGGTGGAGGTCTTCTCGAAGACCAGCGCGATGTTCCGGCCCCGCAGCCGCCGCTCCTCCGTGCCCGCCCGCTTGGCCGCCTTCAGCTCGGCGGCCAGCGCGACGAGGTGCCGGAACTCCTCGGCCGTGAAGTCCAGCTCCTTGAGGAAGTGGCGGCCCGTGAGGTCTGTCGCCATGGGATGTACTCCTCGGTCGCGGCGGCGGTCGGTTCAGTCCGGTTCCGGCCCCATTTCCGGCCGGTTTTCGACCCGTTCTTCGGCCCGCTTCCGGTCCGATCCGGCTCGACTCGGGCTCCACAGGAGACCGAGTGGAAGACTATACGGTAAACCGTATCTCTATGCGAAAGCTAGACAGGGTCGCGCTCGACCGGGCAGCTCATGCAGCGCGGCCCGCCCCGGCCCCGTCCCAGCTCACTGCCCGGGATGTCGATGACCTCTATGCCGCGCTTGCGCAGAAACGTATTCGTGGTGGAGTTGCGCTCGTACGCCACCACCACCCCCGGCTCCACCGCCAGCACATTGCAGCCGTCGTCCCACTGCTCGCGCTCCGCCGCGTGCACGTCCTGGGTGGCGGTGAGGACCCGGATGGAGTCCAGCCCGAGGGCCGCCGCCATGGCCTTGTGCATGTGCTCCGGCGGATGGTCGGTGACCTTGAGGTCCCGCTCCCCCGAGCCCGGCTCGATCGTGTACGAGCGGAGCATCCCGAGGCCCGCGTACTGGGTGAAGGTGTCACCGTCGACCATCGTCATCACGGTGTCGAGGTGCATGAAGGCGCGCCGCTTCGGCATGTCGAGCGCCACGATCGTATGGGCCGAACCGGCCGCGAAGAGGCCCCTGGCCAGCATCTCCACCGCCTGCGGGGCGGTCCGCTCGCTCATCCCGATCAGCACCGCGCCGTTGCCGAGTACCAGCACGTCGCCGCCCTCGATCGTCGACGGGTAGACGCCCTGCCCCTCGGACCAGACCCGGAAGCCGCCCGCCTCCTCGCCCCGGAAGAGCGGGTGGTGCCGGTAGATGGCTTCGAAGTGCACCGTCTCCCGCTGCCGGGCCGGCCAGCGCATCGCGTTGATCGACACCCCGTCGTAGACCCAGGCGGAGGCGTCGCGGGTGAAGAGGTGGTTCGGCAGCGGCGCGATCAGGAAGTCGTCCGGCTCCATGACGTGGAAACGGACCGAGACCGGCTCGGCGTGCCGCTCCAGGAACTCCCGCTTCGTCATCCCTCCGACCAGCACCTCGGCCAGCTCGCTGCCCGGCAGCTTCTCGAACACGTCCCGCAGGTGGTCCGTGGCGAGCGGCCCGTACTCCCGCTCGTCGAAGGTGCGGTCGAGCACCAGCTGCCGCGCCAGGGGCAGATCCAGGCTCTCGGCCAGCAGGTCCCCGAAGAGATGGACCTCCACCCCGCGGTCGCGCAGCACGTCCGCGAAGCCGTCGTGCTCCTGGCGTGCCCGGCGCACCCACAGCAGGTCGTCGAAGAGGAGCGCGTCCTTGTTGCTGGGCGTGAGCCGTTTCAGCTCCAGATCGGGACGGTGCAGGATGACGCGGCGGAGCCGCCCGGCCTCGGAACTCACATGGAAAACCATGGGGCCATCCTGGCCGAGGCGGGCGGCTCGCGCGTCTTTAACCGGTCGACCGGTTTCCCGCTTCGACGGGCTGACCGGTTGCCGCCTTTTACGGCGCCCTGTTACGGAGCCCCGTTACGGCGCCATCTCATAGCTGCCGGCGAGCGCTTCGACCCGGTCCCACACCCGGCCGGACCGCTCGGCGTCGGCGACGGGGCGGCGCACCGCGCCCAGCGCCCACTCCTGCTGCACCGCGGTGGCGGAGTCCTTGCCGTGCAGCTCGACGGCGTGCGCCGAGAAGTCCCGGACGAGGACGCCGAACAGCTCGTCGAGCACGGCCGTGTCCAGGCCGGTCAGCCGCGCCTGCTCCAGGATCAGCTGGCCGTGCACCACGAGGGCGAACAGCTGTCCGACGGCGAGGAGGAGGTCGAGGTCCTCGCGCTGCTCCTCGCCGGGCGGGGCGGTGCTGATGAGCGCGCACAGCGCGTCGGCCTGCTCGCGGAAGCGGGCGACGTTCGGCACGGAGGCGTAGCCGTCGTACGCCGTACGCCAGTCGTGGAAGCGGACCGCGCCGAGGCCGCGGGCCGGGCCCTGGTCGAAGAGGAAGGCGTCGTCGGCGGCGTCGCGGCGGGCCGGCACGGGCGGGAAGTCCGCCGGGTCCAGCAGGTGGTTGCCCATGAACTTGAGGATCAGCGCGAGATTGACGTGGACCGTGCCCTCGAGCTTCGGCAGCCCGCGGATCTCGGTCGCGGCCTGGGCGAAGTAGGTGTCCTTCTCGAAGCCCTTGGCCGCGATGACGTCCCACATCAGGTCGATGACCTTCTCGCCCTCGGTGGTCACCTTCATCTTCGTCATCGGATTGAAGAGGAGATAGCGGCGGTCGTCGGGGCCCGCGCTGCGGAAGTAGTCGACGGCGCGGTCGCTGAACAGCTTCATGCCGACCAGCCGGACGTAGGCGTCGGTCAACTCGCGCCGCACGTGCGGAAAAACGGTGACGGGGCGGCCGTAGAGGATCCGGTTGTGGGCGTGGGTGACGGCCTCGTACATCGCGTGCTCGCAGATGCCGATGGAGGCGGTGCAGAGGTTGAACTTGCCGACGTTGACGGTGTTGAGCGCGGCGTCGAAGGCGGCGCGGCCGGTGTGCAGTACGTCGGCGGCGCGTACCGGATAGCCGTCGAGCCGGAACTCGCTGACGTACTTCGAGGAGTCGACGACGTTCTTGACCAGGTGGTAGGCCGAGTGACGGCTGTCGGCGGCGAAGAAGACGTAGCCGTCGGGGCCCTCGATGTCGGCGCGGCGGCCGAAGACGGAGACGAGGCCGGCGGCGTTGCCGTTGCCGATGTAGTACTTGGAGCCGGTTGCGGTGAAGCCGGCGTTGCCGTCGGCGTTGGGATTGCCGTTGGGCGTGAGGACCATGTCGGTGGAGTAGATGTCCGCGCCGTGGGTCTTCTCGGAGAGGCCGAAGGCGAACACCTGCCCCTGTTCGAGCAGTTCGGCGGCGCGGGCCCGGGCGTCGGCGTTGTCGCTCTGCCACACCGGTCCGAGGCCGAGGATCGTGACCTGCCAGGCGTACCAGTAGTCGAGCCCGTAGAAGCCGAAGATTTCGTTGAGGGCGGCGATCCGGGCGGTGTCCCAGCGCTTGCCGCTGTCCTCGGCTGCTTTCCCGGCCTCCGCGGCCGGGGTCAGAAAGGTCGCGAAGAGGCGCTCCTTCGCGGCGAAGGCGAGGAAGTCGTCGAGCCAGGCGCGGGAGCGGTAGTCCTCGATGAGCTGCTTCTTGCCGCGCGTCTCGAACCAGTCGACGGTGGCACGCAGCAGCCGGCGCGTCTCGGGGTCGAAGTGGGCCGGGTCGTAGCTGTGCGGGTGGAACAGCAGCGGGTCGGTCGTCATGACGCGAATGCCTTCCGGGCTGGGGAACGGGTGCGGGTGCGGGTTGCGGTTGCGGGTGCCGGTACGGGCGAACGGGGTTTGTGGAGGGCGCGGTTACGCCGGCGGTTCGGGCCGGTCGGACGACGCCGGCCGGGTCTCATCGGCGCGCGTGGCGCGGTGACGCCGTGACGCGGGCCGGGCAGGCCGGCGGTGGCGGCTGGGTGAGCGCGGTCGGCACCGATTCCTCAGCCGCCCGGTGCGCCCGGCCGGTGGGACCGGTTCAGGGGTGTGGGCTGATCCGGTCGAGGGTCGCGAGCACGTCGTCGAGCCAGGCGATCGTCATCCGCTCGTACTCGATGCCGCCGCGCAGCACCACGTGCTGGAGCTCGGCCCCCGGGTCGAGCGCGGCCGGGTCCGGGAAGTCGCGCCGCTCGCCCGCGAGATAGCGGGCCAGCAGATCGGCGTGGAGCTGCCGGTGCCGCTCCACCTCGGCGATCAGCCGGGTGGGATCGCCGAAGGCGGCGCCCCGGATCTTTACGGCGAGTTCGTGACGCACGCTCTCCGGCTCGACGGGCTCACGCAGCCAGTCGCAGAGCTCTGCCCGGCCGGTGTCGGTCACGGAGTACACCTTCTTGTCCGGCCGGTCCTGCTGCGGCACTTCCCGCACCTCCAGCCGGCCGTCGCCCTCCATTCGCTTGAGCACGCGATAGATCTGTTGGTGAGTGGCGGTCCAGAAGCGGCCGATGGACCGCTCGAAGCGCCGGGCCAGCTCGTAACCGGAGCCCGGCTGCTCCAGCAGGGAAACGAGGATCGCGTGCTCAAGTGCCATGCCCCACATCCTGCTATGCAACTCGTTGCATAGACAAGAGTGCGGGCCCGGGTGAGACGCGGTTCACCCCCAGGGTGACCGCCCCGTTGGAACCGCCGCACGGTGGCGCTGCCCGGACGGGGGCCGGCTGACCGGCCCGGAGGTGAGTGGTCGCAGCGGCGCTTCACCTGGGCTCGGGTTGTTTCGGGTGTGTGCGGGGCGCGCGGGACGAGTGCGGGGGCGGGGGTAGGGGGTGGGGGTGGGGGTGGGGGTGGGGGGTGCGATGGGCGAGGCTTACGGGGTGCGAGCCGTCCGGGTGCCGGGGCCGGGGCCTCCGGGAGGGGCCTTCCACCGCATATTTACGGCCGGTGAAGCCGGGGCTGTGTTGTTCGGGTTTGCTGCGGCCACACATACACGGAATTGTTCCAGGCCCCTCCCTGCGGCCCCGCCCCCTCCCGTGGTCGCCCGACTGCCGACCGATGCCGGGCGCTCTCCCCGCGGCTCCGTCCCTCGTGCCGTCCGTCTGCCCCGTCCTCCCGCTGCCGACCGAAGCCGGGCGCTCTCCCCGCGGCTCCGTACCTCGTGCCGTCGTTCGGCTACCGGTCGGTTCCGTCCCTTCCCGTTGCTGCCCAGCCGCCGGTCCGTGCCCGGCTGTTCCCGCGGCCCCGTCCTCTCACGTTGTCGCCCGGCTGCCGGTCGTGCGGGCGGCGACAGCCGGTCACCCCGGGCCACGCCCGCCGGTGGTCATCCGGTCGGCCAACTCCGCGATCCGGGACGGTCCCACCCGGCAGCAGCCGCCGATCAGCCGTGCCCTTTCCGCCTGCCAGTTACTGGCGGACTCCGGGTCATAGGTGACGGCACCACGCCAGTCGCGGGCGGCCGCGTCCCAGGTCTCGCCGCTGTTGGGATAGACGACGACGGGTTTGCCGGTCGTCGCGGCGGCGATGGCGACCGCACGGTCCGCGTCACGCGGATCGCAGCAGTTGACGCCCACCGCGATCACCTGGTCGTTGCCGGAGGCGAGCGAGAAAGCCGCCTCCAGCGGCTGCCCGGCGCGGGTGGCTCCACCGGAGACGCTGTACGACAGCCAGACGGGGATGCCCGTGCCACCGACCGCACGGAGCAGGGCTTCCGCCTCGTCGGCGTCCGGCACCGTCTCCAGGGCGAACACATCGGGGCCGGCCTCGGCCAGCGCCTCGATCCGCGGCCGGTGGAACCGCTCCAGCTCCCGGACGCTCAGCCCGTACCGGCCGCGGTACTCGCTGCCGTCCGCGAGCATCGCCCCGTACGGACCGACGGATGCGGCGACATGGACATCCTCGCGCTCCCCCGCCGCCCGGCGGGCCAGCCGAACGCTGCGCCGCAGCAGCTCCGAGGTCTCCTCGCGGCCAAGGCCGCGCCGGGCGAATCCCTCGTACGTGGCCTGGTAACTCGCGGTGACGAGGACCCGCGCGCCCGCCCGTACGTACGCCGTGTGGGCGGCCTCGATCTGCCCGGGCGCATCGGCGAGCAACCGGGCGGACCAGAGGGCGCCGGACAGGTCGCAACCCTGGGCGGCCAGCTGGTTGGACAGCCCTCCGTCGAGGACGACCGTTTCCCGGGCGAGGATTTCGGCCAGCGGGTGGGCGGGGGCGGACATGGCACCTCGCTCGGCCGGTCGCGGGCACCGCAGCCGCGGCGGCCGGGGTCCGGGGCTGCACCTCCCCAGGCTACGGCTGTTCGCCCCGACTGCCTCCGCGAGGCGACGCACCGATACCCCGCAGCGCACCGGCTCCGCGGCCCGCGCCGCGGCGGCTCTCGGCATGGGGCGCTGACAGGACCCGCGCTGCTGGGTGGTTCCGGGTCCCGACACGCCCGCATCCTGTCGGCCGGCGCTTCGATCCGCCCCGCGCGCCCCGCTGCCTCCGCGCCCCGGCGTGCCCCCGAACCTCGCGGCGCACCTGGTCCGTGCCCCGGCCGGTCCACACGGCTGAGCGGGCAAGATGTCAGTCATGGATCTTCGCATCTTCACCGAACCCCAGCAGGGCGCGACCTACGACACCCTCCTTCGCGTGGCACGGACCGCGGAGGAGCTGAACTACGGGGCCTTCTTCCGCTCCGATCACTACTTGCACATGGGAAACACCGACGGCCTTCCCGGTCCCACCGACGCCTGGATCACCCTGGCCGGGCTCGCCCGTGAGACCCAGCGGATCCGGCTCGGCACCCTGATGACCGCGGGCACCTTCCGGCTTCCGGGGGTGCTCGCCATCCAGGTGGCCCAGGTCGACCAGATGTCCGGCGGACGGGTGGACTTCGGTCTCGGATCCGGCTGGTACGCCGAGGAGCACACCGCATACGGCATTCCCTTCCCCAAGGAGAAATTCGGACGGCTGGAGGAGCAACTGGAGATCGTCACCGGGATGTGGGGCACTCCGGTCGGCGAGCGCTTCGACTTCGAGGGCCGCTACTACCAGTTGGCCGACTCCCCTGCGCTGCCGAAGCCCGTTCAGCGGAAGATCCCCGTGCTGGTCGGCGGGCACGGCGCCAAGCGCACCCCGGCCATCGCCGCCCGCTTCGCGGACGAGTTCAATATTCCGTTTGCCTCCCTGGAGGACACCGAGCGTCAGTTCCGGCGGGTACGGGCGGCGGCGGAGGAGCGTGGCCGCAAGCCTTCCGACCTCGTCTACTCCAACGCGCTGGTCGTCTGCGCCGGGGCCTCCGAGGCAGAGATCTCCCGGCGGGCGGACGCCATCGGCCGCAGCGTGGCCGATCTGCGGGAGAACGGTCTGGCGGGCTCGCCGGACGAGATCGTCGAGAAGATCGGCCGCTACCGCGCCGTCGGCTCCGAGCGCGTCTATCTGCAGGTGCTGGACCTCACCGACCTCGACCAACTCGAACTGATCGCCACCAAGGTGATGCCGCAGCTCGGCTGAGAACCGGCCGCCGGGCCGGAGGCCCGAGCCCTCCCGCCGCGGGGCCCGTCCGCCGGCCCCCGCGGCGGGAGGGCTTCCGCCTCACACCGGCCCCGCCGCCGAGTCCGGCTGGGGGCTCTCCCGTGCCTCCAGCCGACGCAACAGCCTGCGGACCCGGTCCCCCGACTCGTCCACCGCGTCGATCACCTCGATGCACTGCCAGTAGAAGCCCTCGACATCGGCGGAACACGCCACCCCCACCAGGGCTATCCCGGCTTCCCCGAGCAGCATTCCCAGCCCGCGCAGCGCCCGCCGCGGCTCCTGGACGTCCGACAGCAGGGCGGCCCGGACCCCGGCCCGCCGAGCCTCCTCGGCGGGCGAGCCGCGAACCCGGCCGCCGGCCTCGCTCAATCCCCGTGCCTCAAGCCGGAATTCATCCGGCCCGTACAGCAGGAGGTGGCTGCCCACGGCCTCCGCCAGGGCCTGCGCCTGCCAGGCCTCGGCGACGATTCCCTGCGCGGAACCGGCCTGCGCGAGGCCGTGCCGGGTGTCCTCTATCAACTGGCCCGCGTCCATGTCGCCACCTCCCTTCCACACCTCTCCGAGATTTGCCACCATCTGTCATCACCCACTACTCAGAGTGACGCATCGTGGAGCATTGGGCCAGGGTTTTCCGAAATCTGTGGACAGAAGTGCCTTTGTTGATTACTTCGCCACTCCGGAGAGTGACGACTGCGGAATCAGCCCTTCGATTCCTCCGGTGAGCAGCCCGGGGACCCACCACTCCGTGGCGCATCGGGAGACTCGCTGCGGGCCCCTCCCCCGGCACCGCCTGCGGAATCGCCCGCGGCAGCGCCCGGCCCGCCCGACGCTCCCGGAAGCGGGAAGCGCCGCTCGTTCCGGTCGATCTTCGCCGCCAGCGCCGCCCCGGCGTCGATCCCCAGCACCTCGCAGAACTGCAGAAGATACGCCAGGACATCGGCGACCTCGTCGGCGACCCTGTGCGCGCCGTCCGGCTCCTCCATCACCCGCGCCGACTGCTCCGGCGTGAGCCACTGGAAGATCTCCAGCAGCTCCGACGCCTCCACGCTCAGGGCCGCCGCCAGATTCTTCGGCGTGTGGTACGGCTGCCAGTCGCGCGCCGCGGCGAAGGCCTCGAGCCGCCGCTGCAGCGCGGGCAGGTCGTGTTCGTTCCCCGGTGCCTCGGTCACGACCCCAGGTTTACCACCCTCGCCCCGGCCGCCCCGTCGGCCCCCGCCACGCACGCGCCGTCCCGCAGCGCACCGATCAGCCGGACATGCCCGCGCTCCGTCATCCGCGCGGCCAGCGCGAGCAGTCCGCCCGTCTGCCGCCGGTCCAGACAGCGGTCGAAGCCGTCGGCGAGCACTGTCAGCGTCTGCCGGGCGGGCAGCACCTCGGCGACCGGGTCCATCGCCAGCACACCCGGCCCGGTCAGCAGCACCAGGGCCAGCCCGAGATAGCGCAACTCGCCGTCACCCAGCCGCTCCACGGGGGTGACGCCGTGCTCGCCCCGGTCGAGCACGGCCCGTACCGTGCCGTCCGCCAGGTCCTGCGCCGTCAGGTCCTCGACCGCGCCCGCGCAGCCCGCGCGGGAGGCGGAGACCAGCGCGGCGTGCCGGATCGCGCACTCGCCGCGGGTCCGGCGCAGCACCTCGGCGAGATTCCCGCAGCCGCTCCGCAGCCGCCCCTCGCCGATCGCCACCGGCGACCGCATCCG
>DOWQ01000339.1 GCA_003519485.1 Streptomyces sp.
CCGACCGCACCGCCGTGATCCGGCTCGTGGGAGCAGTCCTGGCCGAGCAGAACGACGAATGGACCGAGGCCCGCCGCTACATGGGCCGCGAACTACTGGCCAAGGCCCGCCTCCACCCGATCGAGTCAGAAACCGACGACACCGTCCTGCCCACCGAACTCAGCGCATAGCCTCAAAACGAGATCACCGAGTGGCCGTCGATACACCACTCCAGCGGACGTGACCGTGGCCAGGTGTCTGGGTGAGGGGGTCGAGCAGCTGGGAGGTAACGGTTCCGCCGTGGAGAGAGGCGGTGCTCGGTTGCACAAGGTGTAGCCAGTGGTGGTGTTCCAGTTCGTCCCAGGGGAGGGAGGTGCGGCCCAGGCGCATGCCGCGCAGGAGTCCGGTGGGAATCCGTACCTGGCCGTGGTTGTTGGCGCGCAGTGCGCACTGCACGGCCAGCAGTCGGGCTTCGGGGCAGGTGCCGGCAGGCAGTGCGGACGCGAGGTAGCTGAGGATGTTCTGGACGCGGACCGGCTCGGAGGGGCCGCGTGGCCGTCTGGCGCGTTGTCCTCGGCCGGTGCTGGATTGGTCGACGGGTAGATGTGTCGGCCAAGTGGGGAGGGCGGTGTCGGGGACGACGGCTGCGTTCGGGGTGGCTCCGGCGCAGGCATGAGCGAGGCGCCACATGCGGCCGCCGTGTTCGCGGGTCAGGACGAGCAGGACAGGGCCGGCGCAGCCGCGGTGGCGGGGGTGCCAGCGGCAGCCGCGTTCATGGCACTGGCAGGTACGCAGATGGGTAGGCAGATAGTCTGCGCGGGCATGGCGGGCCAGGTGAGCCAGAGCCGCAGGCCGTCCGGCCATCGCCTGTACGGACTGCCCGCCCGGTGAGCAGCGCGGACAGTGGAGCACTGGTCCGCCTTGCTGGGGGCGCAGTTCTACGGTCCAGGTGCGGGGCACCGGTGGGTGCATGGTGCACAGCCTCATGGGGCGCGCGTTCCTCCTGACTTCGGCGCGGGGCCGCTCCGCTTTCCCGCCCGAGTGATGGGGTGGGCGAGGTGATGGCCGCACCGTAGTGCAGACCTCTGCCCTGCCGCCAAGGCGGCCACCTGCGGAAATAGGGCAGAGGTCTACACTGACAGGGCAGGGTTCTGCACCGTCGGATGGTGGGGTGACGATCTTCCCGCCCGACCCGAACCTCACCACCCTGCGCCTGCAGCTGGCACGGTTGAGGAGCGAGCGCGGCTGGACCTATGACGAACTGGCCCGCCGCACCGGCCTGGCCAGACGCACCCTCATCGAAATCGAGCAGGGCCGCACCATCGGATCCCTCAAAACCTGGCACGCCCTCGCCCACGCCCTGGACGTGCCCGTCGACCACCTCCTCGCCCCCCTCTGCGAGGGACACACGCCGCCCGCGGAAGCCGCCGAATAATCCCCCGCTGCACGGTGTCGACGGATCACCCGAACCAGCCACCGACCCCACACAAACGTACGACAGGCCGCATATCTGTTCCCGCAGATTGGCCCGATCGCGCGACACGCACGGCACGGGCCCGGTGCCGACGGCGCGTCGCCTGCCACCTTCACCGCCATGTGCACCACCAACACTCCACCCGGCCGCCACTGGGACGGCACCCCTCGAGCCGCCCGCCGGCTCCGCACCCTGCGCGTCGCCACGGACAGCCCCAGCAGACTCCTGCGCACCGCGCAACCCGCCCTGTGCCGAGACTGCGGCAACCACATCGACTGGTACACCCACAGCAACCAACACCCCATCGCCCTGCATCCACAGGAACTGCCCGCAACCGCCGTCCCCACCTCCCACCGCTGGCACACCAGCTCCGGAATGGCCCACGCCGCAGACGACGGCACCTCCTGGTGCCGCATCCCGCACCCCACGCTCTGCCCCGCACACCAGCCCACCGAACCACTGACACCACAGCTGGCCCGACTGCGGCAACGCCTCGCGCTGCGCACCCGCCGCCTGCTCGACAGCGGCGCCTTCACCCCGCATCCAACCGGCCCACCACCGCCGGCTGAAGCCGTGATGTGCCGACCGGCCCGACCCGTCGTGCAGATCTTGTACGGCCGTTACCTCGCCGCCCACCCGGTCGACGCCATCCAATGCGTCGCCCAGACACGCCGACGCAACCGCTGCCCCCACCCCGTCCTCGGCTCCGAAAGCCCTGCAGGGATCTGGACGCTCATGCCCGCCACCGCCAGCCGCAAACAACTGCCCCTACTCGGCGCCGACATGGCCGTCTACGACCTCACCCACCTGCCGTACGCGGAGCAGCTGCGCTGGCGTGCCCAGCGCTGCCCTGCTCACGCCGCCGCACCTGCAGCTGCCGACCTCGCGCTGGCGGACTGGGAGGTCTTCGACCCGCTCTTCCACCACCAGCACATCCACACCCGCCTCCCCGCCCCCGCCCCGGGCCGCCGCCGGAAACGGCCATGAGCGCAGCCTCGGTTCAGGGGCGCGCGGGGCGAGGCTCCTTCCAGCCGCCGGACAGCCCCGTCCGGTACGGACATCAGCCCGCGACCGGCAGGCAGACCGGCCGCCCCGTATGCCAGGGAGGCGTAGCCATGCCGCACCAGGCCCTCGAGGTTGCCCTGACGGCCGCGCGCCCTCGGCCCCGAACTCTTCGCCCGACTGCTCACCGGCTTCGATCACACAGTTCGGGGCGAGCCGGTACGGACTTCTTCGAAACGGTCACGCTGACCGGGACGTGGCTGTACGTCTTCGCGGTGATCGAGCACGCCACCCGGCGGATCCGGGTGGTGGGCGCAACCGCGCATCCGACCGCCGCCTGGGTGGCGCAGCGGCGAAGAACCTCGTCATGGACCTCGAGGACACCGGCTGCCGGGCACGGTTCCTGATCCGGGACCGGGACGGCAAGTCCCCGCTCTGTTCGACGCCGTCCTGGCCGACGCGGGGATCGAGGTCGTGCTGACGGGAGTCCGGATGCCGAGAATGAGCGATCATGGAGAGGTGGGTGCAGACCTGTCGGCGCGAGTTGCTGGACCGCACCTTGATCTGGAACCAGCGGCACCTGCTCCATGCCCTGCGCGAGTTCGAAAAGTTCTACAACTCCCACCGGCCCCACCAGGGCATCGCGAACGCCCGCCCGCTGAACCCCTTGCCGGCGCCGATCGCCGATCCGGACGAGACAGCCCGCCTCGACATCCGACGATCCGATCACCTCGGCGGCATTCTCCACGAGTACCGATATGCCGCATGACCTCAAGGGATGACGTTTTCGGCAAGGGCAACGTGAAGGTCCCTCGCCAGCATTAGTAGGGGAGGCGGCGTAGCTGCCCAACTCGCATGGTGAAGTACGCGGTGAGTGGCGGCAGGGCGTTGTCGTCGTCGATGTCGGCAAGGCAGGACACGGCGGTGGCGTAGGGGCTGTGGCACGTGCGACTGCTTTGTCCGTTGGCCGCGCACGGAGAAGCGCGAGATGCAGGAACGCCTCCTTCGATGGAGGTGGGCCGTCGGGGTGCTCTCCCTTCATGGTGATCCGGGCGAGCGTGTCCGGGTGCATGTCTTCCATGCTCCGACCGGATGGTGTGATGAGCACCGTGTCGTCGTCGAGGCGCACGCTGAGGTTGCCGGTGAGGCCGCGGTCGAACAGCCCTCGGCCGAGCCGGTACATCCGCGCGGCCTGTCCGCTCGTCCTCCGCGTCGCGTCCGTGGGGACCGTCATCGCAGGCTGGGAACGAGCAGCACCTTGCCCGCGTCGCCGGTGAGGAGCTCGATGGCTTCGTCGGCGTCGTCGAGTGGCAGCCGGTGGGTGACCAGCCAGTCGAGCTCGAGGCGGCCGGACTCGAGGAGAAGCAGTAGCTGCTCCCAGGTGTCCCACAGGCGTCGACCGAAGATTCCTCGTAGCGTGATGCCCTTCTTGTTCACGTGGGCGGCGATGTTGATGGGTGCCGGTTCGCTGGGGTGGCCGACCGTGACCAGGGTCGCCTCCCTGCGAAGCGCGTCTAATAGAGTGGGTAGCACGCCACGCACGCCGGAGACCTCGAAGGCGACGTCGAACCCGCCGCGGGCTCCGGCCAGGTCCATGCAGTGGCTGACGACGTCATCGTGGGGATCGATAACCGTGGCGCCGATTGACTCGGCCTGTTTGCGACGGAAGGGGTTGGGTTCGACGGCGACGACGTGGGCGGCGCCCATCGCGAGGGCGATTTGCGCGGTGACGAGGCCGACCGGCCCGCACCCGTTGACGAGGACCGACTGGCCCGCCACCGCGTATCCAGAACGCTGGATCGCGTGCATTGCGACGCCGGCGGACTCCAGCAGCGCACCGGTCTCGAGTGACACGTTGTCTGGCAACCGGACGCAGATGCCCTCGGGGACGGTGACCCGCTCAGCGAAGACGCCGTCGATGTGCATGCCGAGGATCCTGGTGCGCTCGCAGGTGTGGGCGCTGCCGGTGCGACACGGGTAGCAGGCGTTACAGACCAGGTGGCTCTCCAACGCCACCCTGTCGCCGACCGCCACCGACGTGACGCCCTCGCCGACGGCGAGTACGGTTCCGGAGCCTTCGTGGCCGAGGACCACTGGGGGTCGGAGGTTGAATGCCTGGGCGGAGGGCGTCCACTCGTAGAGCTCTCGGTCGGTGCCGCACAGTGACGCGGCGGCGATGTCGAGGAGCACCTCGCCGGGGCCGGCGGTCGGCTCTGCCCAGTCCTTGCGGACCTCGATGCCTCGGGTCTGGGATGGCTTGATGACTGCCTTCATGATGTCCTCTCGTGCTTTCGGGTGCCGTGTGACCCATTTGGTGTGCGGTCGGGGCCGGCGAACTGGTGGAAGAGGTCGACGGGCCCGACCTGCCCTCCCTTGAGCAGGACGCGGCAGCCGGCGAGTGAGGAACGATCGTCGGTCATGCAGATCGGGCCGGCCGTGACGAACTGTTCCCGGACGCGTAGCTCGCCGACGTCCAGGGCGAGCAGGGCATGGCTGGAGGTGTCGCCGCCGCAGATCACCACGTCGCGGGTGAGTCCCTGCTTCGTCATCCGGGCGGCCAGTCTGCCGATGCTGTGGCCAACTTCGGCCGAGGTGATCGCTCCTGCGCTCAGACGCGAGTCGTCGGGGCCGCGGGTGGTGTGTGCCACGACGTCCAGCCCAGCGCGTAGAGCCTGCTCCACCTCGTCGACCCACGGACCGATGCTGCCCTCGTTGCTGTCGTCGGCGGTGAGGGCGTCTGTCGGGAGGGCGATGTCGACCCAGCCGCGGCGGACTGCATCATCGATCTGCTGACAGGTGGTCGCCGAGGCCGAGGCGGAAACCACGAATGTGGGGCCGCTGCTCCGGGTTGGTTGCGGTCGTCGTGGTGGCCTTCCCGTGATGGCGCGAGCAAGGGCGGTCATGATGCCGCCGGACCCGACGACCAGTGCGGGCCGGTCTCGTGTGGCCTCGGCCAGGAGCGCGGTCGCGACCCGGTCCATGTGCGCATCCTCGACGGCGTCGACGACGAAAGCCGGGCCGTCTGCTCGACGGTGCTCCGTCCACTGGGCGGCGAAGGCGTCATCGGTGTGGGCGGGCAGGTGCAGCCCAGGAACCTCGGGGTGGTAGCCGAGCTGGGCCTCCAACACGCGCCGGAGATCGGCTTCGACCATGGGCGTGGAGGGATGCCTCGACATCACCGGGTGCCGGTCCAGGCGGTAGGTCCCACCGGCGTAGGCGGCGAAGTGTTGGCTGAACGCGGTGAACCGGCCGAACCCGGGCTGGGCCGGGACGACGGGAATCGAACCATGATCCGGGAACTGCTCGTGCAAGAGCTCCACCGCACGGCCGATGTTGCCGACCGTCGGCGACGAGTCGAAGGTCGAGCACACCTTGTAGAGCAATGCCTCCACCTCGAGCGCCGCCAGCGCTACCAGCCCGGCACGCACAGAGGCGTCCAGTTCCGTCCCCGCCTGCGAACGGATCGGGCTGGCGATCCCGACCACGTCGGCGTCGTGCGGAAGCGGATGATCTGGGTCCAGCACCAGCACTGCGTTCAGGCCGTGGGCGTGGGCCTGGGCCAATACGTCGCTGGCACCGGTGAGGTCGTCGGCGAGGAATGCGAAGCGCGGCATCATCCGGCCCGGAACGTGTCGAGCGCCCGGCTCAGCGCGGCGTCGCCGGCGGCCTCGTGGGCGCGTGCGGCCTCCTCAACGGGTTGGCTCGCAACCGCGGCGTCCCAGGACTGCCTCAGGCTGCGCACTCCGGCCGTTGCGCCATCGGGATGAGCGACGATCCCGCCGCCGGCAAGCATCAACAGATCAGTGGAGGCGACCGCCTGGTACGTCGGACCAGGTGTGTGCACGTTCTGTCCCGAAGACAACACGGGCAGCGGTGGGAGGCTGGCGCCCAGCGGAGTGAGCAGACTGCGGACGTTGGTGGCGACGTGTTCGTCCATCTCGTAGAACTTGCTGCCGAGCCCACTGGCGTGGAGGTGGTCGGCGCCGGCCAGTCGGGCGAGCTGCTGCCACACTGGGTAGGCGATGCCCAGTCCGGGATGGCGCATCGAGGCAGCCAGCCCGGCCCGGTGGCCGTGGATGGGCACGTCCGCGAAGCTGCGGAGCCAGGCGAGCGCTGGCAGGCCCATGGCCGGGATGTTGAGCATGACGCAGGTCCCGCCGGCCTCGACGACGAGGTCGTGGCGGCGTCGTATCCCGGCCAGGTCGCCGGTGATGTTGAAGGCGTACATCGTCGAGTGCCCAGTGTGCTGCTCTGCTGCACGCAGCTCTTCGGTGGCAACCCGCACCCGGGTCTCCAGCGGCAGGTAGGCCGGGTCGGTCATCAGCTCGTCGTCCTTGATGAGGTCGACCGACGCGTTCGCCAGCTCCCGGACCGCGATCCGGTACTCATCCTCCTGAAGGCCGATATTGGGCTTCACGATGGTGCCGACCAGGACGCCCTGGGCCCCGCCGAGCAGCTTGCGGGTTCCCTCGATGCCGTAGGCGGGACCCGGGTGCGCAGCAACGAAGTCCTCCGGGAGCTCGATCGCCTCGAGCCGGCAGGCGTACAGCTCGACGAGCTCGAAGAGATTGCCCGCGACCGTGGAGAGCAGCGTGGCGATATCGGTGCCGACGTTCTCCATCGGGAAGTCGACGACAACCTCGGCGGCGGTGACCCGGTCCGGTCGGGCCCGGGAAGGCAACGACGGCTGTCGAGCGCCCAGCTCCCGGACCGAGACAATCTCGGCGGCGTGACGGTGTCGCAGCCGGTCGGACTCGCCCGGCAGCGCGACGAAGGTGCCACTGGACTGCTCGCCCGCCAGCGCCGCGGCAGCCTTCGCGGGCGCGATCGCGGACTCGATGTAGTAGGTGCAGCGGACACGGCGCTGATCGCGCATGTTCTCACTCTCTCCGGGTCTGATCACGGTCTGCTGGTGCGAGCTCACTGAGCGGCCGCCGGCTGGGACACCGTCACTGGTTCGGACTCGATGCCGCCCGCGCGGCGCATCACCCACGCCGCGACAGTCGGAGCCAGAAGTGCGGTGACCAGTACGGCGGTGGCCGCCTGTGCGGTGGCGGCGGCGACGAACGGCTCGAAGTTGGGGTCGGCCACGGCCACCACGGCGGGTACCGCGACCGCGTTGCCGGCCGTGGTTCCGGCCGCGAACCCGATCCCGCTCATCGGACCGCGGCGGAGCACGAACCGATAGCCAAGATAGGTCAGCCCTCCGGTGAGAAGCACGACGCCGGCGCCCAGGACGACACCTGCCGCGCCGCCGGTGAGCACGGTCTTGAGGTCGATGCCGGTGCCGACGGCGAAGGACATGAAGGGGATGGTCACTTTGGGCACGGCGTCCATCACGCTCGTCCACTCGCGGTCGACGGCTCCGATGATGAGCCCGAAGATGAACGGAACGACGGCGGCCACGAGCGCCAGCAGGGGAATGTCGCCGAGGCCGGAGGCGCCCAGGAAGATGAGTGCAAGGAAGGGGCCGTCGTCGAAGGCACTGGCGACGTACGCACCACTGTCTCGCTCGTCGCCGTACTGGCCGGCGAATGCCAGCCACAACGCGCCGTTGCTGTTCCCGAAGATGGTGATGAAGGCAAGGACGGAGACCCCTGCAATGCCGTCGAGGCCGACGGTGAACCCGAGCACCACCGCAAGGGTGATCGGTACCAGCGTCTTCGCGATCAAGACCACCAGCGTGGTGCTCGCAGCGGCCTTGCCGCTGCGGTGCCCTGTGATCTGGGCGCCGGTGGCGACGATGAGGAGCGCGATCAGAGTGAGGGCACCCTCCTTGAAGAGGGCGGTGGTGAAGCTGCCAATTCCCAGGGCGTCAGGCGCGAAGGTGTTGACGAGCACGCCGGCAGCCAGAGGGATGAGCATGAGCCCGCCGGGGATCCGGCTCATCACGCTGAACAGAGGCAACCGGGATGGTGTCGAGCGCAGGACCTCGCTCATGGGAACCTCCTAGCAAAGACGGATCTTTGTCCGTACGATTTGTACGGACAACGTAGGTGGCGGCGATCACTCCGTCAAGGGTCGGCCGTGACGTTCATACGGGCGCCGAGGAAGTACGGGAGGATGGAACCGATGACCAACAACTCACCCTCGCCCGCGCGCGCCTCCGCCGGCTCCCGGCGAGCAGGAGGCCCGCTGTACGCCAAGATCCGGGATGCCCTGCGCCAACAGATCGAGGTGCAGTCCATCCCGCCCGGCGCCACTCTCCCCACAGAAGAAGCCCTGCAGGCGCGGTACGGCGTATCGCGCAGCGTGGTGCGACAGGCGCTCGGAGAGCTGGTTGACCTGGGACTCATCAGCAGGCAGCGCGGCCGGGGCAGCGTCGTCGCCCCCCAGCCGGAGCACCATCGACGGGCGGCGCAGGCTGGTGGGCTCGCCCAGCAGTTCGCTGCGAGTGGCCAGGACCTGCGCACCGAGGTCCTCAAGGTTGTCGCCGATGAGGCGCCGCCCCCGGCTGCGGCCGCCTTGGGGTCATCCGAGGCGTGGCGGCTGGAGCGACTTCGCTCGGTTGACGACGAGCCGCTGGTGTTCATGCGCACCTGGCTGCCCCGACACTTGTTCCCCGTGCTCTCGGCCGAGGACCTGGACGGCGGCTCACTCCACGCCTGGATGCGCGAGCGAGGGGTCCTACCCTCCGGTGGACCACGGCAGGTCCAAGCGGTTCCCTGCGAAGACGTGGTGGCGCAGCGGCTGGACATCCCAGTCGGCACCCCCGTGCTGCTTCTGCAAGGTGTCACTGCGGATCCCTACGACAACGGCCTGGAATGGTTCTCGGCCTGGCACCGACCCGGCACGATCTTCGACATCGACGCGCAGGTAGCGCCGCCTGGCAACGGCGCCCCCTCCCGGGGGCTTGACGTTGCGCGGATCCGGACGCTCGTCGAGGAACTCGAAGGCCTGCTGCCGCCTCGCAGTTAACCTCGCCGTTTCACTTGGGTACGGTTGGTTTTGGGGCGGAAACGCGAAAGTGCCTTCCTGACCTGGAGCGATGAACCTTGTCGAGGGGTTCTGTCGGTCCAGGCGGAGGGCACTTTCTACGTGCAGGGTATCGGGTCGCGTCCCAAGGTCCATGTCAGTGCCGATGGTTCGGGGGTGGTCGGGCATGCCGGGGCACGGTTGCTGGCGGATCTCGCTGATGCCACCGGGCTGACCGCCGCGTACTCCGCCGCTCTCAGGCCGCTTCGGCCGCGCGGGACCGGGCACGATCCGGGTTCCCGGCCTGGTTCTGGACCTCGACGCCACGCTGGTCACGTGCCACTCCGAGAAAGATCAAGCCGCACCCACCTATAAGGGCGGCTTCGGCTTCCATCCGCTGCTGTGTTTCCTCGCGAACACCGGCGAGGCACTGTCCGGTCGGCTGCGGCCCGGGAACTCCGGAGCCAACACTGCCGCCGATCACATTGCGGTGCTCGACCAGGCGCTCGCGCAGATCCCCGACGCCCACCGGCACGGCACCGACATCCTCATCCGCGCCGACAGTGCCGGATCCGCGAAAGCCTTCCTCGCCCACGTCCGCGACGTGCGGAAACAAGGAATCCGTACCTTCTTCTCGGTCGTATACGCGGTCACCGAGCCGGTCCGCCGCGCGATCCGGGCCATACCCGACCGCCTCTGGCATCCCGCCCTGGATCAGGACGGGACCCTGCGGGACGGCGCCGAGGTCGCCGAGCTGACCGGCATGGTCGATCTGGACGGATATCCGGCCGGCACTCGCATCCTCGTGCGCCGCGAACGCCCGCACCACGGAGCCCAGCTGTCCCTGTTCGATCAGGACGAGGGCCTGCGACATCAGGTGGTCCTCACCGACACCCCATACGCCGGTGGCGGCACGGCCCAGTTTCTGGAAGTCCGCCACCGCGGGCATGCCACCGTCGAGGACCACATCCGGTGCGGAAAGAGCACAGGCTTCGGCCGCTTTCCCTCCCGCGACTTCGCCGTCAACACCGTCTGGCTCGGACTCAGCCTCACGGCGATCGACCTGCTCGCCTGGACCCGCATCCTCCTCCTGGACGGCGAACTCGCCACCGCCGAGCCGAAGAAGCTCCGTTACCGACGCTGCACGTCGCCGCCCGCCTCACCCGCGGCGGCCGACGCCTGCGCTTGCGGATATCGGCGACCTGGCCCTGGAGACATGAACTGGCCACGGCTTTCCACCGCCTCGCCGCTTGCCCCGACCTGCCGGCTGACCGGCAAACCCCCGCCCGCCCACGACCCGGAAGACCTTGGAGAAACCCGACCACCGCGCCGGGACACCGGCATGCCCAAGCAGCGAAAAGGTCTCGCGCGTCTGACACCTGACGATCAGCGGCATCTCATCACCCCAACCGAAACGGCGAGGTTAAGTTCTGCTCGCAAGGGCCGTCATCGCGGGCGTGGCCATCTTCGAACTCCGGCTGCCGCCCCCGACGTCGTCACCCTGATCGTCCGCGACGGCAGCACGCTCGTACCCCGGCGCGACACCGTGCTCCGCACCGGCGACGAACTGCTGCTCATCACCACCCCGGAAACCCGGGAGGCCACGGAACGGCGCCTGCGCGCCATCGGCCGCAGCGGCAAACTCGCGCGCTGGCTGGGCGAGTACGGGGACTCGAGCCCGGCCCGCGGACGTACACTCGCTGACACCGCCCCCTGGGAAGCCCGGCGCGCCTCGGGCGGGCCGGCGACCAGCGGGCACATTTCGCCGCCGGCCCGCCCGAGGCGTCCGTACACTGAGGCCGTGAACGGGCTGCGGGGAGCCCGGCGGAGCAGGGAAGGGTGGCGCAACATGGCGGAGCATCTGCCCGCGCGCCAGCAGGTCAGGGAGAAGCCCCCGACCATATGGGAGGTCGCCCGGCTGGCCGGGGTGTCGCACCAGACCGTCTCCCGCTTCCTGCGCAAGGACCCGACCGTGCGTCCGGAGACGGCCCGCAAGGTGGCCGTGGCGGTCGAGGAGCTCGGCTACCGGCCGAACCAGGCGGCCAGGACGATGCGTACCCGCCGGTCCAACCGGCTCACGGTCATCCTGCCGGGCTCGACGGACCGTATGTCGCCGGAGCTGCTCCGCGGAGCCGCCGACGAGGCGCACGAGGCGGGCTATCTGCTGGACGTGGTGAGCCTCGAGGGCGACGCCGCGGCGCGCGCCGCCCGGCTCGAATCGCTGCTGCAGCCCGAGAGCACCGACGGGATCCTGTCCTTCACCTCCCTCGGCGAGAGCGCCGCGGGGGTGACGCTCTCGGACTTCCAGGTGCCGTTCGTGATCGACGGGGTCTACGACGACAAGATGCGCTCGCTCGGCGCGTTCGCCGACGCGTCCTCGACGGCCGACCTCGTACGGCACCTTGCGGACCTTGGGCACCAGCGGTTGGTGCACGTCACCGGGCCGCCCGAGTGGGCGTCGGCGCGGGGGCGGCGGGCGGTGTACGAGGCGACCGTCGCGGAGTTGGGGCTCGAGTCGTCCGCCGTCGTCGAGGGCGACTGGAGCACGCGGTCCGGCTGGGAGGCCGCCACGCGGGTCATCGCGGGTTCCGGGGCCACCGCCGTGGTCGCCGCCTCTGACCAGATGGCCTTCGGGGTGATCACGGGCCTGCAGAGCACGGGCGTCGAGATCCCGCGCGACGTGAGCGTCTGCGGCTGGGACGACTGGGAGATCGGACGCTACTTCCGGCCGACGCTCACCACGGTCAGCGTCAACCGGGAACGGCAGGGGCGCCATACCGTACGCCGGCTGCTCGCCCTGCTGCGCGGTGAGCCCTCCGTCGGGCCGATGGACGCGGCGGAGCTCAACCGGGTCATCCTGCGGGAGTCCACGGGCCCGGCGCCCGCGCGCCCCGCCGCCTGACCGCCCGGGTCCGCCTGACCGCTCGGGGCGCCGAGCGCGCACG
>DOWQ01000663.1 GCA_003519485.1 Streptomyces sp.
GCTGCCGCGGGACCGGCCGGCCGGCGTCCGCGCGGGGGCGGCCGGTGTCGGGGACGAGGGCGGGGACGGGAGCGAGGCGGCGGACGAAGGCGGTGGAGCGGACGTTGCTGAGGACATGGGTCCCGACCTCCTGGGTCAAGGTGACCGTGGCGTGGCGGCAGCGCCGGCCCGGCGGGGGCACGTGCCGGTGAAATGGCAGTGCTTGTGGCGGCGTCCGTGTCGGCGCCGCGGGGACAGCAGCGGTGCCGAGGACAGTCGCCTCGGGCGGATCAGCGTCGCGGTGAGGGCCTCCCCAGACCCTCACCGCGACGGGCGGTGATCCATCCACCGCTCGGGTGGGCGCGTGCGCGGATCCGCATGACGCGGCGGCGCGCGGGAGGAACGCCTTGCCGCCCGCGTCGTACGCGCCCGTGTGGCGTGATGGTGGCGGCGGCCCCAGCCGGACCCGCCGCCACGGGGTTACTCCGTGCCGAACAGGGCCACGTGCGCGGCGAACGCCGTGGCGATCTCCGACTGCGCCCAGTAGCGGTGGTACGTGAACGTCGGCGCCTCGCCGCCGTTCAGGTACGACTCGACCTTCGGCCAGTCCGGGTCGCTCTCGTAGAAGGACCGGATGGACAGGAAGGTGGAGTCCGAGTTGATCTCGTCACCGTTCGGCATGGTGCCGGTCCAGCCGTCCGGGATGTGGAGCGCGTCCTCGCCGGACTCGACGGCGAACCGCTCGTAGTCGACCCTGGTCTCCGGAACCGCGATGCCCAGGTCGTCCTGGTGTTCCAGCAGGCCGTCCAGCAGGCCCTCGCCGGCCGCCCTGGCCTCCGCGTCGCCGGAGCCCGCCGCGTAGTACAGCAGGGTCTTGGCGAACGAGGCGGCCACGCCGACGTCCGTGGTGTGGTTGAGCACCTCGACGTGCAGGCCGCTGTTGTCACCGGGACTGGAGGCGTTCCAGTCGTCGGGCTGCCCGCTCCACTCCAGGTCGCTGGGGATCCGATAGTTCCCGGTGCCGTCGATGGTGGAGTTCTCCAGGGCCCAGTCGACCCACTTGTCCATGACGGCCCCGGCGCGCTCGTCACCGGTCTCGGCGTAGTACTCGGCCGTCCGCTGCAGGCCCCAGACCTGGAAGCCGAACCACCGGTTGCTCGGTGGGTCGTGCCAGACGGGCTGCTGGTCGTAGTACATGCCGTAAAAGGTGGCGCTGCCCGACGGCGGGGAGGCGTACTGGCCGTCCCAGCTGTTGGTGGCACCGCCCGCGATGGCGCCCTCGCTGGACTGCAGCCACTGCAGGAACTCCAGCTGCCGGTCCAGGCTCTGGCCCCAGTCCTCGGCGCCGGTCGCGGACTGCGGCTGCATGTCCGGGTCCTCGGAGAGGGCGTAGGCGGCCATCGGGTTCTGGTAGCCCTGGTGGGCCGCGCCGTCGCCGATGCGCCAGGCCCACGGGTACTGGGCGCTCTGCAACGCGCCGCCCCAGGCGTAGTACCAGGACATCAGGTAGTGGGCGCTGTCCTTGCCGGAGGCGCCCGGGCAGGACATCGGGTCCGTGCAGTCGCCGATCTGCTTGAAGTACTTGTCGAACATGGCGTACCGCAGATAGTCACCCATCTTGGACGCCTTCTCGACGACCTCGGCGACGTCGCCGCCGTTGCCCTGCGCGGCCGCGGCCTCCTTGGCCTGGTAGGCCACCTGCACCGCACGCGCGTCGGCGTCCGGCGCGTTGGTGTACTTCCACTGCTCGGAGTACGCGGCGTCGTCGGTGAACAGGTCGAGGAACCCGTTCTCGCCGCCGTGCGCGAAGGTGTCGCAGGACGGCTGCGTCACCGTCTCCCAGACGGACTCCTGCGAGCCGCGCTGGAAGGTGTTGATGAACGCGGGGGCCGCCTCGCCGTCGCCGCAGAAGCCGAAGCCGTACGTGTTGTCCACGTCCAGCAGCCAGTGCATGCCGTAGATCTCGTCGGTGCCGTACGCCGAGCTCAGCTCGCTCGCGATCGGGTCCTCACCGACCGGCACGTCACCGTCCAGCACCGCCGGGTACTCCGTCGGGCTGGGGTGCTCCGGCGCGTAGGTGGCCGGGCTGGCCGGATCGTAGGCGCCGTTGGTGGGCTGGTCCTCGGTGCCGGGGACGGCGAACTCCTCCAGCGACGCCCAGGCGTCGTTGAACGGGCCCCAGTCCTCGGTGATCCTGCCGTACTCCGACTCCAGCCACAGGTAGTAGGTGAAGGCCTCGGAGGTGGTCTCGTGGCCGTGGTCGGGCGCCTCGACGATCAGCGTCTCGATGGCGTGGTACGGCACCTTCATGCCGTCGAACTCGCGGTAGTAGCCGCTCGACGGGTCGTTGATCTTGTTGTACTGGTCGAGGAACGCCTGCTCGTAGTCCGAGGCCAGCGGCGAGATCTCCTGCACCGGTACGGACCCGGACTCGTGGCCCGCCGCGGCGGCCGTGAAGACCGCCTTGGCCGGGTCGCCGCTCTCGTCCGCGGACGTGACGGTGACCTGCTGGGCCTGCTGCCAGTTCTCCGGGGTGAAGGTGAGCGTGGTCCGGTCCGCGCTCAGGTCCTCGGTGCCGGAGCTGCGCTCGAGCGACACTTCCACGGGCCCGGCGGGCTTCGTGGCCAGTGAGACGCCGAAGGCCGCGGTGCCGCCCTGTTCGATCTGCTGGGTGACCGGCGAGGCGATGACAGCCGGCTTGTCGAGCACATTGACCAGCGAGGCGCGGGAGCCGGAGGGATCCCCCTGCTTGTCGTACGCCCTGGCGGTGACCGAGTACTGCCCTGCGGGCGCGTTCTTCCAACTGCCCCTGAAGGGCGCCTCAGTGTCGGTGGCCAGCAGCTTCCCGTCGGCGTAGAACTCGACCTTGCTGACGGTCCCGGTGGTCTCGGCGGTCAGCGGTACGGGCTTCCGCGCGAGGAAGTGGTTGCCCGCGCCGGGGGGCGCGGAGGTGAGGGAGACGGTGGGCGCCGGAGCCGGTGCGCCGGATGCCTGCGAAGCGAGGACGGTGCCCGGCACCACCCCCGCGACCAGGGCGGCGAGTGCGAGCCCGCCGGTGACCGGGCCGGGCCTGAGCCTGCGCCGTATGTGGGATCTCATTGCCTGTGGTTCCTCTCTGTCATATGGGTGGGGCCATATGTGCGGGGCATCGAGGAGTGCCCGGTCCGCCCGGCGGGGCGGACACGTCACACGNNGGGGGTGAGACGCCCGGGGCCGCTTGGTGCGGGGACGGCGCGATGGGTCCGGGTCGTGAGGTGACGCGGCTCGTGACAGCGGTCCCGCTTCGCTGTGCCGTCGAGTCCGGCTCCGGGGAGCCGGTGGGGGCGGAGCTCTCGGCGCAGCGGACTGAAACCGCTTCCAGTGCCGGGACTGTAGCGGGCCCGCCGGAAGCTGAAAAGCCTTACTGGTTAGTCCAGTTCGGCAATTCTTTCGAAACCACCGGCGCCACCCCGCTCACCAGGCATTTTGTTGACGGGGCAGGCCTGTTCGCGCTCGCTGCCTGGTCAACGCCGCCTTCTCCCACTCTGACCAGGCGGTTCATCAGAGGCTCTGCCGAGTGCTATTGACAGGCCCTCAACTCACACTCACTCTAAAAGCGCTCCCAGGCTCATGGCCCGGGATGTGATCACCGGCTGACCACCGCGCACCCGCCTTCGGTGCGATTCCAGTGATCGTTTCGAGGAGCACGGCGGCCCGGGACGGCCGGACGGGAGCACTGCCCTGCCCTGACCCCCGCCCGGACCCTCCGCACGCCGGGTCGCCGTGCCTCCGGTACCCCTTCGGCACGCGAGCACGGAGGTCGCAGATGACTCCCGTCCGACAGCGGACGACGGGCGGACCGCCCCGGCGGCACGCCGTCCCGGCAGCCGGGCAGGCAGCTGCTCCTGCGACCGGCCACCCGGCGGACCGGCCCTCGTCGGCGCTCCGGGCTGCTCGCCTCCTGCGTTCCGGACCGCACCGGCCGTAGCACCGGCAGTACGGAGCCCCGGCGCCGGCTCTCGCCTGCTGGAAGCGCTTCCACCCCTCAGCGGGCGGCCGGGCCCCTGCTTCCCGCCCCCACCCATGGAGTGACCCGATGCAAAAGACTTCTCTCGCGGCAACCGGGGCCGTCGCCCTGGCGGTCGCCGCCGCCATGGTGTCCGCGCCGGCCGGCGCGACGGCACCGGACACGGCGGCCAGTACGACCGCGAACCCGGCAGCGGACACAGCGGCGGGCACCGCCGCAAACACACAGCCGGGCACCGCGGCGGCCGATGACACGTACTACGTCGACCCCGGCACCCAGGCCGCCGACTGGGTCGCGGCCAACCAGGGCGACTCGCGGGCCGACGTGATCGGTGGGCGGATCGCCTCCGTCGCCCAGGGCCGCTGGTTCACCACGAGCAATACCGACGAAGTGCGCGGCGAGGTCGACGCGTTCGTCGGCGCCGCCGACAGCGCGGACCGAATACCGATCCTGGTGGTCTACAACATGCCCAACCGGGACTGCGGCGGAGCCAGCAGCGGTGGCGCCGCCGACCACGCCGAGTACCGGCAGTGGGTCGACGAGATCGCCGCGGGCCTGGCCGGCCGGCCGGCGACGATCATCCTCGAACCCGACGTCCTGGCGCTGATGTCCAACTGCCAGAACGACTCAGAGCAGCGGGGGACCGAGGATTCGATGGCCTACGCGGGCCGGGCGTTCAAGGAGGCCTCGTCCCTGGCGTCGGTCTACTTCGACGCCGGGCACTCGAACTGGCACTCCCCGGCCGAGATGGCGTCCCGGCTCGTCGCCTCGGACATAGCCACCAGCGCGGACGGCATCTCGACCAATGTGTCGAACTACAACTTCACCGCCGACGAGGTCGCCTACGACCAGGCGATCCTGAACGCCATCGGCTCGCCGGAGCTGGGCGCGGTCGTCGACACCAGCCGGAACGGCAACGGCCCCGACGCCGGCGGCGAGTGGTGCGATCCGCCCGGGCGGGCGATCGGCACTCCGACCACCGCCGAGACGGGCGCGGACCGGATCGACGCGTTTCTGTGGGTCAAGCCCCCGGGCGAGGCCGACGGCTGCATCGCCCCGGCCGGCCAGTTCGTACCGCAACGGGCCTATGACCTGGCCGTAGCGGCTTCCTCCGCCTCCCAGGACGGTGAATGATGAGCACCTCCCGCAACCGCGCGTCCGCGCGCACCGCAAGACGCCCGGCCGGCGCCCTGAACCGGAGCAGGGAGCACGCGCTGGCGATGTTCCGCATCGTGACGGGGTTGCTCTTCGCCTGCCACGGTGCCGCGACGCTCTTCGACGTGCTGGGCGGTCCGCACAGCGGAGTGCCGGAGCTGGGAGCGTGGCCGAGCTGGTGGGCGGCGGCCATACAACTCGTGGGTGGCGGCCTCGTGCTGCTGGGCGCCTGGACGCGCGGCTCGGCGTTCCTCTGCTCCGGCTCCATGGCGTACGCCTATTTCACCGTGCACCAGCCGGAGGCCCTGTTCCCGATAGAGAACGGCGGCGAGTCCGCGGCGATGTTCTGCTGGGCCTTCCTGCTCATCGCCCTGCTCGGTCCCGGGAAATGGGCGGTGGACGCGCTCTTCACCGACCGGGACGACACGGAGGAGCGCGACGAGAGGGATGTCGTGGCGGTATGAGCCGGCCTCCCGCCGGGCCCGGCTTCCCGCGAACGCCGTGAAGGCTGCGAATGCTGTGAAAGCCGGCCCGGCCAGGGCGCATTTCCCCCGCCGACCGGCCCGCGCGGACCGGCCCGGCGGTTGTCGTCATGCCCGGAAACACGCGTGCCGACGCGGTGTTCAAGGCGTGAAACGGTGACCGGAATTTCCTGCGCCACGGCCCTTCTCAGCCCGTACGGGCACTGGTAGCGTTTCTGCTGTGGGAGCGCTCCCATTCGCTTGGTCGAATGCCTCACCCCATATCGGAGCGTGTCCCCGGTCCCCCCACACCTCGCGCCAGGACACGGCGAGGTGACACCGATAGGAGTTCTGGATGAGAACCGATTCCCCAGGCGGAATGCGCACCATGCGCTTCCGTCGAGCCGTCACCGCAGTGAGCTCATTAGCGCTCGCCGCTGGTTTGCTCGTTGCCGCGGGGAACGCAGCGAACGGCTCGGAGGCATCCGATTCGGGCGCCGCTGCACGCGTGGACAACCCGTACGAGGGCGCCCAGGTCTATGTGAACCCGGACTGGTCCGCGCAGGCCGCGGAGAGCGGCGGCGAGGCCGTCGCCGACCAGCCGACCGCGGTGTGGCTCGACCGCATCGCCGCCATCGACTCGGGCTCCGCGGGCGAGAACACCATGGGCCTGGCGGACCACCTGGACGCGGCCCTGGAACAGGGCGCCGACGTACTCCAGATGGTCACGTACAACCTGCCCGGCCGTGACTGCGCCGCGCTGGCCTCCAACGGCGAACTCGGCCCGGAGGAGATCGACCGGTACAAGACCGAGTTCATCGACCCGATCAACGAGATCGTCTCCGATCCCAAGTACGCCGACCTGCGGATCGTCAACGTCGTCGAGATCGACTCACTGCCGAACCTGATCACCAACGTCGGCAGCCGCGAGACGGCCACCCCCGAGTGCGACGTGATGCTGGCCAACGGCAACTACGTCGAGGGCGTCGGCTACGCGCTCGCCACACTGGGCGCCAACGAGAACGTCTACAACTACATCGACATCGGCCACCACGGCTGGATCGGCTGGGACGACAACTTCACCGCCACCGCCGAGCTGCTGCACGAGGCGTCGACCACCGCCGGCGCCACCGTGGACGACGTGGCCGGCTTTGCCGCGAACACGGCCAACTACGGGGCCACCGTCGAACCGCACTTCTCCATCGACGACAGCGTCGGCGGGACCCCGATCCGCGAGAAGTCCTCGTGGATCGACTGGAACCGCTACGTGGACGAGCTGTCCTTCTCGCAGGCGTTCCGCG
>DOWQ01000501.1:0-3971 GCA_003519485.1 Streptomyces sp.
CGCGGAACGCCTGCGAGAAGGACTGGATGTCCACGTACCGGTTCCAGTCGACCCAGCTGGACTGGCGCACCGAGGTTCCGCCCACGGAGTCGGTGATGGAGAAGTACGGCTCGGTCAGGGCACCGTAGTTGGCCACGTTGGCGGCGAACCCGGCCACGTCGTCGACGGTGGCGCCGGCGATGGTGGACGCCTCCAGCAGCAGGTCGGCGGTGGCGGTGAAGTTGTCGTCCCAGCCGATCCAGCCGTGGTGGCCGATGTCGATGTAGTTGTAGACGTTCTCGATGTCACCGAAGGTGGCGAGCGCGTAGCCGACGCCCTCGACGTAGTTGCCGTTGGCCAGCATCACGTCGCACTCGGGGGTGGCGGTCGCCCGGCTGCCGACGTTGGTGATCAGGTTCGGCAGTGAGTCGATCTCGATCGTGTTGACGATCCGGAGGCCGGCGTACTTCGGGTCCGAGAGAATCTCGGCGATCGGGTCGATGAACTCGTTCTTGTACCGGTCGATCTCCTCCGGGCCGAGTTCGCCGTTGGAGGCCAGCGCGGCGCAGTCACGGCCGGGCAGGTTGTACGTGACCATCTGGAGTACGTCGGCGCCCTGTTCCAGGGCCGCGTCCAGGTGGTCCGCCAGGCCCATGGTGTTCTCGCCCGCGGAGCCCGAGTCGATGGCGGCGATGCGGTCGAGCCACACCGCGGTCGGCTGGTCGGCGACGGCCTCGCCGCCGCTCTCCGCGGCCTGCGCGGACCAGTCCGGGTTCACATAGACCTGGGCGCCCTCGTACGGGTTGTCGACCCGGTCACCGGGCGGATCGGTCGGGTCGCCGGGGTCACCCGGGTCTCCGGGATCGCCCGGGTCGCTGCCGTCGGCCGTGCAGGTGACGCCGTTGAGCGAGAAGCTCGAGGGGACGGCGTTGCTGCCGCTGTAGGTGGCGTTGAAGCCGAACGACGCGGAGGCGCCGGCGCTCAGCGTGCCGCCCCAGGACGGGTTGGTCGCGGTGACCTGGGCGCCGCTCTGCGTGACATTGGCGTTCCAGCCCTGGGTCACCCGCTGGTCGCCGGCGAACTCCCATTCGACGGTCCAGGAGTTCAGGGCGGCACCGGTGTTGGTGACGGTGACGGCGGTGGTGAACCCGCTGCCCCACTGGTTCTGCACCTGGTAGTCGACCTGGCAGCCCGCGGCGGGTGCTGCCGCGGCGGTGCCGTTCAGCGCGGTGCCGGTGCCGGCGGCCGCCAGGAACAGCGCGCCCGCCGCGAGGGCGACCGATCTCGGCCGCCCTCGACGGTTCGGTGGTGAGGTGGTGCGGCTCATCAGTGATCCTCCTGCTTGATCCTGTGGATGGTGGCGCGCCCGGGCGCCGCAACGCCCGGCGGGCCGTGTGCTGTCCGTACGGCCGGTCGGTACGGCCGTTCCGTACGGCCATGCCGTGAAGCAGGCCCGGACGGCCGTGGCGGCACGTCCTGGCCGCCGGTGCCCCTGCCACGTGTGGGAACGCCGGCGACGGCCGGGGGCCGGCTGCTCATGCCGGCGGGGTGGCGCCCTTGCAGACGTTGAGGCCGGTGTGGGGCGCGGTGGTCGTCGTGGGCCGCACCGGGCTGCCGGCTGTCGATGGGTGGACCGTCCGGCACGGCCGAGGAGGTGGGGGGGCTTCCGCGGTGGCCGGGACGTGAAGGCGGATGGGGGGTGTCACGAGCGGTTCCGTCGGTCGTCGCGCTGCGCCTCACCGGCGCCCTCGACTTATGGAAGCGCTCCCACTGGTCGGCCCAGACCCTAGCCACAACTTACGAGAATCAACAAGGAGTTCGGCGAAAAATCCCCCGAACTCCCTGAATATGCCAGGACTGCTGGAGCCCTTGACACTTCTTGCAACCCGCCCGAACCTTGGGAGCGCTCCCACTGGTTGCACGAAAACCCTCACCCGACCCAGCACCAGGAGGACGTTTCGTATGCGTGCAACCAGACCCGTGCCACCTCGCGCACGTTCAGGAATCAGACGCTTGGCGTTGGTGTCGGGGGTCGCGGTGGCGCTGCCGCTCGGCATCACCGCCGGCGGACAGGGCCCCGTGGCGGCGGCAGCCGCCCTCGAATGCGGGGTCGACTACCGGGCCAATGACTGGGGCTCCGGCTTCACGGCCGACATCACCATCAGCAACCACGGCACCGCGGGCGTCGACGGCTGGACACTCGCCTACGCCTACACCGGCGACCAGAAGCTCACCAACGGCTGGAACGGCAGCTGGTCGCAGTCCGGCAAGACGGTCACCGTCAATAACGTTTCGTACAACTCCAGCATCGGGGCAGGCGGATCGGCGAGCACCGGTGCCAACTTCAGCTACAGCGGCACCAACACCGCCCCGACCTCCTTCACTCTCAACGGCACCCCCTGCAACGGCGCGCACCAGCCGCCGATCAGCGTTCTGACCAGCCCGGAACCGAGCGCGGTCTACACGGCCGGCGACACCGTACCGATGGCCGCGACCGCGGCGGCCGCAGACGGGGCGGCCGTCACCGAGGTCGAGTTCTACAACGACACCGAGCTGCTCGGGACGGACACGACCTCCCCGTACACCTTCGACTTCGACGACGTACCGGCGGGCAACCACTCCCTCTACGCCAAGGCGTACGACAACCGGGGCGCCGCCGGCGAGTCCTCACCCGTCGGCATCCGCGTGGCCGAGGGCCCGGCCCTCGTCGCGAGCCCCGCCCAGCTGGGCGTCCGGAGCGGGGAGACGGGTACCTTCGAGGTCAGCCTGTCGACCGAGCCGGCCGGCAACGTGACGGCCGAGGTCGCCCGCACCGCCGGGAACGCCGGCCTCTCCGTATCCGCCGGCGCGAGCCTCGCCTTCACACCGGACAACTGGGACACCCCGCAGCGGGTGACCATCGCGGCCGACGACTCAGGCAGCGGCGCGGCGACCTTCACGGTCACCGCCGCCGGCCACGCCGAGGCCGTCGTCACGGCGACGCAGCTGGACGGCTCCGACTCGTACAACGCGCGCTTCCTGGACCTCTACGGCAAGATCACCGACCCCGCGGCGGGCTACTTCTCGCCCGAGGGNNCGACCTCCGAGGCGTACAGCTACCTGATCTACCTCCAGGCCATGTACGGCAAGATCACCGGTGACTGGAGCAGGTTCAACGGCGCGTGGGACACCATGGAGCAATACATGATCCCCACGCACGCGGACCAGCCGACGAACGGCTACTACTCCCCGGCGAAGCCGGCCACCTACGCCCCGGAGTGGGACGATGTGGAGCAGTACCCGTCCGAGCTGGACAGCGGCGTCCCGGTTGGCCCCGACCCGATCGCCGAGGAGCTGTCGAGCACCTACGGCACCGATGACGTCTACGGGATGCACTGGCTCCAGGACGTCGACAACGTCTACGGCTTCGGCAACTCGCCCGGCTCCTGCCAGGCCGGCCCCCAGGACGAGGGCCCGTCGTACATCAACACCTTCCAGCGCGGCCCCCAGGAGTCCGTCTGGGAGACGGTCCCGCAGCCGACCTGCGACAACTTCACGTACGGCGGCAAGAACGGCTATCTCGACCTGTTCACCGAGGACGCGAGCTACGCCGAGCAGTGGAAGTTCACCAACGCCCCCGACGCGGACGCGCGCGCCGTACAGGCCGCCTACTGGGCCGCCGAGTGGGCCAAGGAGCAGGGCAAGGGCGGCGAGGTCGCGGACACCGTCGGCAAGGCCGCCAAGATGGGTGACTACCTTCGCTACGCGATGTACGACAAGTACTTCAAGAAGATCGGGGACTGCGTCGGCCCCGCCGCCTGCCCCGCCGGCACCGGCAAGGACAGCTCGCACTACCTGCTCTCCTGGTACTACGCCTGGGGCGGCGCGACCGACACCAACGCGGGCTGGGCCTGGCGCATCGGCTCCAGCCACGCGCACGGCGGCTACCAGAACCCGATGGCGGCCTGGGCGCTGAGCAGTTACGACGACCTGGAGCCGCAGTCGGCGACGGG
>DOWQ01000501.1:4023-4911 GCA_003519485.1 Streptomyces sp.
ATGTTCTACGACGAGAAGCCGGTCTACCACGACCCGCCGTCCAACCAGTGGTTCGGCTTCCAGGCGTGGTCGATGGAGCGGGTCGCGGAGTACTACCACGCGACCGGCGACGCGACGGCCGAGCACGTCGTCACCAAGTGGGCCGAGTGGGCCATGTCCGAGACGACGATCAACCCCGACGGCACGTACCAGGTGCCCTCGACGCTGCGCTGGTCCGGTGCGCCGGACACCTGGGACGCGGCGTCCCCGGGCGCGAACGCGGACCTGCACGTCGACGTCGTCGACTACACCCAGGACGTGGGCGTGACCGGGGCGTACGCGAGGGCGCTGGCGTACTACGCGGCCTCCTCCGGTGACACCGACGCCCGGGCCATGGCCAAGGCGCTGCTGGACGGCATGTGGGAGCACCACCAGGACCCGCTGGGCGTCGCGGTCGAGGAGACCCGCACGGACTACGAGCGGTTCGACGACCCGGTGCACGTGCCCAGCGGCTGGACGGGCACGATGCCGAACGGCGACGCGATCGGCTCCGGCTCGACGTTCGAGTCGATCCGGACCTTCTACCAGGACGACCCCGCCTGGTCGAAGGTGGAGGCGTACCTGGACGGCGGGGCGGCCCCCGTCTTCACGTACCACCGCTTCTGGGCCCAGGCGGACATCGCCCTGGCGCTGGGTTCGTACGCGGACCTCTTCCAGGAGTAGGAGCCGGGAAATAGCCGCACGGCGGCCATGTGCCGGGCACGTGGCCGAGTAGCCGCTGTGCGGCGGCCGGCCAGGCCCCGGCGGGCCCCTTCGGGGGTTCGCCGGGGCCTGGCCCGTGAGGGGCACGGGTGTTCGCCCAAGGGCCCGCCGGGGACACCGGGCCGGGTCGGTCCGCCCGCCCGGACC
>DOWQ01000413.1 GCA_003519485.1 Streptomyces sp.
ACCTTCAGTAAGATCAACGGACCCGGCCGGCGGCAGTGTGCCCCTGCCGGTTTCCGACTATGAGGGGGACGCATGCGTAGGACGGTCACCGGAATGGCTCTGGTCATGGCGGCCGCGCTGCTGACAGGGTGCGGCGGCAGCAGCGGGGGCGAGGGCTCGGGCGAGAAGGGCAGCGCCGCCAAGTCGTCCGCGCAGCCGGACACCGATGCCGGGGGCGAGCAGGCGACGCGCGAGGTGACCTTCGAGGTGGAGGGCGCGGGCAAGACCCGGATCTTTTACGGAGCGGGCACCAGCGAGGCCGAGAATGTCACCCTGCCGTGGACGAAGACGACCGAAGTCACGTTGAAGAAGGCGCAGTTGAAGGTCGGCATGCCGGTGTCCATCGTCCCCGGCTCTGTGAAGGGCGACGACGGCATGTACCGGGCCGCCTCCTGCGTCATCAAGGTCGACGGCAAGAAGGTCGCGGACAACGACGACGGCAAGTCCGAGAAGGGCTGCATGTACATGCTCAAGTAGTCGATGAGGCCGGAGAACCCTTTGCCTCTCCGGTGGAGCCGCTTAGCATGGGCGGGTCGGCGCGCACCTCGTCCCGGGGGCGCGACCCTCGTCCCACACAGGAGTGACGCCGTGCTGCGCACCATGTTCAAGTCCAAGATCCACCGTGCCACGGTGACCCAGGCCGACCTGCATTACGTCGGTTCGGTCACCATCGACGCCGATCTGCTGGACGCCGCCGACCTGCTCCCCGGGGAGCAGGTCCACATCGTCGACATCACCAACGGCGCGCGGCTGGAGACGTACACCATCGAGGGGGAGCGGGGCTCCGGCGTCATCGGGATCAACGGTGCCGCCGCTCACCTGGTGCACCCCGGTGACCTGGTCATCCTCATCAGCTACGCGCAGGTCGACAACGCGGAGGCACGGACGCTGAAGCCCAGCGTCGTGCACGTGGATGCCGGCAACAGGATCGTCCGGCTGGGCAGCGACGCCTCCGAGCCGGTTCCGGGTGGCGACACCGAGCGCAGTCCACAGGCGGTGGCTGCCGCTTCGACGGACTGAGCCCGGCGCCGTCGCCCGGCCCGGGCGGCCGGATCACTCCCGGGCGAAAATGTCCTCGGCGCGCGTGGCGGTGGCGGCCCTGCTCAGCCAGTGCCGGAGGACTTCCGCGTCGTCGCAGTCGGTGATGCGGTCGCGGGTCTCCTGGGAGATCCCGATGCCGCGGGCTTCGAGGACCAGCAGGATGCTCTGCGCGTGCCCTTCGACGCAGCCTGCGGTCCGGCCTTCCTCCCGCAGTTTCTGGGACGTCTCCGAACGGAAGAAGGAGAGGTCGATGGCCATGAGGTCCCTCCAGATCTGTGCTGCCGGGGTCTTGCCCAGGCCGAGTTCGGTGAGCTCCCTGAAGACTGTCGCGGTGTCCTCGTCGACCGTCTTCAGCGCGGTTGCCAGCGCTCTCAGCATGGTATCCGCGTTGGGGTTCTTACCGTGAGTGATCGCGGCGAACGTCGCGAGGGGGATGTCCCGGGCAGCGGCCGAGGGGTCGGTGACGGCCGGGACGTTGTGCGGGCCGAGGACCAGTGGGCGGACGGTGAGAGTGCGCCATTGCGGCGGGCCGATGTGAAGCGGTGCGGCCGCCCAGCGGGCGGTCGTCTCGTCCTGGCAGACGACGAGCAGCACCGGCGGCATCGCGTACTTGGCGTACAGGTGGGACAGGTGGTACGCCCAGCTGCTGTGTTTGCCGGGATCCTTTCTTCCCTGCGCCTCGACGGCCAAGAGGTAACTGCCGCCCTGGGCGGTGTCCACCTGCAGTAGGGTGTCCAGCCGGCGTTCCAGCGGCTGGATCTCGGTGAGATCCGTGGGGAGCAGTGAGACCGAGACAGGGTCGGTGAACGGAATACCGAGCGTGTCGAAGGTCCGGGCGAAGATGCCGGGGTCTTCCTGGAAGATCCGGTGCATCGCCTCGTGCGATGAGCTGACCATGTGCTGGAAGCTAATGCGGACCAGTGGACGTTTATGCTGTATCGGCGTGATATTCATCCGATGGGGGACATGAACGTCATGGGCGGACCGTCGGCAGCAGCCGCCTGAACCGTTCCGCTGTCGNNCACCTCGGGTAGAGCTCTCTTGGCGCGGCGGACCGGGTGTGGTGATCACCCCGTACGCCCGAGGGTGTACGATCCCGGGCCCCGATTGGCATGGCCTCCCCCGACTGTGGCACACTGTCCAAGTTGCTCGGTTGAGTGCCGATGCTGCGCGCCTCCCGCCGGGAGGACTGGAAGCGAGTCCCAGGTATTCGTCGCCCCTTATCAGGGGCGGAAGTACGGGAATCTTCCGGGAAGTGTCAGCGGGGTACCAGCCAGGCGCCCGGTGGGTGTTCTCCCCCGACTGCTCTTCATTGAGCACAGCGGTCTCGCGCCGCACCCCTTGAGCAGGGAAATCCTTCGGGAAATCCATGTTGGCAGGAGTGCGACACGCCCGACCTCGTGGGTCGGAGGAGGAGTGCGAACCCCCGGGTCCCGGAGCGTTACGAGAGACAGGACTACGAAGCAGCCATGGCGGGACAGAAGATCCGCATCCGGCTCAAGGCCTACGACCACGAGGTCATCGACACGTCGGCGAAGAAGATCGTCGAGACGGTGACCCGTACTGGTGCGTCGGTCGCAGGCCCGGTGCCGCTGCCCACAGAGAAGAACGTGTACTGCGTCATCAAGTCGCCGCACAAGTACAAGGACGCGCGCGAGCACTTCGAGATGCGCACGCACAAGCGCCTCATCGACATTCTCGACCCCACGCCGAAGACCGTCGACTCGCTCATGCGTCTCGACCTGCCGGCGGGCGTCGACATCGAGATCAAGCTCTGAGGTGACGCGCGAGATGGCTAAGCAGATCAAGGGCGTCCTGGGCGAGAAGCTCGGCATGACGCAGGTGTGGGACGAGAACAACCGTGTGGTACCGGTCACTGTGGTCAAGGCCGGACCCTGCGTCGTCACCCAGGTCCGTACTGACGACAAGGACGGCTACGGCGCCGTTCAGATCGCCTTCGGCGAGATCGACCCGCGCAAGGTGAACAAGCCCCTCAAGGGTCACTTCGCCAAGGCGGACGTCACCCCGCGCCGCCACTTGGTGGAGCTGCGTACCGCTGACGCCAGCGAGTACACGCTCGGCCAAGAGGTCACGGCCGAGGTGTTCGATTCCGGTGTCAAGGTCGATGTGACCGGCACCAGCAAGGGCAAGGGCACCGCCGGTGTCATGAAGCGCCACGGCTTCGCCGGCCTCGGCGCCGGACACGGCACCCAGCGCAAGCACCGCTCGCCGGGCTCCATCGGTGGCTGTGCCACCCCGGGCCGCGTGTTCAAGGGCATGCGCATGGCCGGCCGTATGGGCAACGAGCGCGTCACCACCCAGAACCTGACCGTTCACGCCGTTGACGCGGAGAAGGGCCTGCTCCTGATCAAGGGAGCGGTTCCTGGTCCGAACGGCGGCCTCGTCCTGGTCCGTACCGCGGCCAAGGGGGCCTGAGGTAACCGATGAGCACCATTGACATCCTTTCGCCGGCAGGTGACAAGACCGGGACCGTAGAGCTCCCCCCGGAGATCTTCGACGTCCAGGTCAGCATTCCGCTGATCCACCAGGTCGTAGTCGCCCAGCTGGCCGCTGCCCGTCAGGGCACGCACAAGACCAAGACCCGAGCCGAGGTCCGAGGCGGTGGCAGGAAGCCTTACCGCCAGAAGGGCACCGGCCGAGCCCGTCAGGGTTCGACCCGAGCGCCGCAGTTCACCGGTGGTGGCGTCGTGCACGGTCCCGTGCCGCGCGACTACTCGCAGCGCACGCCCAAGAAGATGAAGGCCGCCGCGCTCCGCGGTGCCCTCTCCGACCGGGCGCGCCACGGCCGCATCCACGTCGTCTCCGGCGTGGTCGAGGGCGAGGTCTCCACCAAGGCCGCGAAGACCCTGCTGGGCAAGGTCAGCGAGCGCAAGAACGTGCTCCTGATCGCCGAGCGGGCCGACGCTACCGCGTGGCTGTCCGCCCGCAACCTGCCCCAGGTGCACCTCCTGGAGCCGGGTCAGCTGAACACGTACGACGTGCTCGTCTCCGACGACGTGGTCTTCACTCAGGCCGCCTTCGAGAGCTTCCTGGCCGGACCGGCCAAGGCTGCCAAGGCCGTCGCTTCCGAGGCCGAGCTCGAAGGGAGCAAGGCCTGATGAGCGAGGCGAGTGCCGTCAAGGCAGAAGCTACGGTCACCAGCAGGACCTTCACGGACCACCGTGACATTCTGGTCAAGCCGGTGGTTTCCGAGAAGAGCTACGCGCTGCTGGACGAGAACAAGTACACGTTCATCGTCGACCCGCGCGCTAACAAGACCCAGATCAAGCAGGCCGTCGAGGCGGTCTTCTCGGTCAAGGTCACCGGGGTCAACACGATCAACCGGCAGGGAAAGCGCAAGCGGACCAAGACCGGATTCGGCAAGCGCAAGGACACCAAGCGCGCCATCGTGACCCTCGCCGAGGGCGACCGTATCGACATCTTCGGCGGCCCGGCCTCCTAACGGAGTCCGAGTCGTCCGATATCGGACGAGGACTGAGAAATGGGTATCCGCAAGTACAAGCCGACGACGCCGGGCCGTCGTGGCTCCAGCGTCGCCGACTTCGTCGAGGTCACGCGGTCCACGCCGGAGAAGTCGCTGGTCCGCCCGCTGCACAGCAAGGGCGGCCGTAACAACGCCGGTCGTGTGACCGTTCGCCACCAAGGTGGTGGCCACAAGCGCGCCTTCCGCGTGATCGACTTCCGTCGTCACGACAAGGACGGCGTGCCGGCGAAGGTCGCGCACATCGAGTACGACCCGAACCGCACCGCGCGGATCGCGCTGCTGCACTACGCAGACGGCGAGAAGCGCTACATCCTGGCTCCGGCGAAGCTGAGCCAGGGCGACCGGGTCGAGAACGGCCCCGGGGCCGACATCAAGCCGGGCAACAACCTGCCGCTGCGCAACATCCCGGTGGGTACGACCATCCACGGCATCGAGCTGCGGCCCGGTGGCGGCGCGAAGATCGCCCGCAGTGCGGGTTCTTCGGTCCAGCTGCTGGCGAAGGAGGGCACTTACGCCCACCTTCGTATGCCGTCGGGCGAGGTCCGCCTGGTCGACGTCCGCTGCCGCGCCACCGTTGGCGAGGTCGGGAACGCCGAGCAGTCGAACATCAACTGGGGCAAGGCCGGCCGCATGCGTTGGAAGGGCGTCCGCCCGACCGTCCGCGGTGTCGCCATGAACCCCGTCGACCACCCGCACGGTGGTGGTGAGGGCAAGACCTCCGGTGGTCGCCACCCGGTCTCGCCGTGGGGTCAGAAGGAAGGACGTACTCGCTCGCCGAAGAAGGCCAGCAGCAAGTACATCGTCCGCCGCCGCAAGACGAACAAGAAGCGCTAGGAGCGGGTTCAGATGCCGCGCAGTCTCAAGAAGGGGCCCTTCGTCGACGACCACCTGGGCAAGAAGGTGGACGTACAGAACGACGCAGGTACCAAGAACGTCATCAAGACCTGGTCCCGGCGCTCCATGATCGTTCCGGCCATGCTCGGCCACACGATCGCGGTGCACGACGGCCGTAAGCACGTCCCGGTGTTCGTCACCGAGTCGATGGTCGGCCACAAGCTCGGCGAGTTTGCGCCGACCCGTACGTTCCGCGGCCACGTCAAGGACGACCGCAAGTCCAAGCGTCGTTGACAGGCGGAGTGCGAAGACTATGACTGACACTGAAGGGACAACCATGGAAGCCAGGGCCCAGGCGCGGTACATCCGCGTCACGCCCATGAAGGCCCGCCGAGTGGTGGACCTCATCCGTGGCATGGATGCCACGGAGGCTCAGGCGGTCCTGCGTTTCGCCCCGCAGGCCGCGAGCGTGCCGGTGGGCAAGGTGCTCGACAGCGCCATTGCCAACGCCGCGCACAACTACGACCACACCGACGCCGGCAGCCTCGTCATCACTGAGGCGTATGTCGACGAGGGTCCGACCCTGAAGCGGTTCCGTCCGCGTGCGCAGGGCCGTGCCTACCGGATCCGCAAGCGGACCAGCCACATCACCGTGGTCGTCAGCAGCAAGGAAGGAACCCGGTAATGGGCCAGAAGGTTAACCCGTACGGGTTCCGGCTCGGCATCACCACGGACTTCAAGTCCCGCTGGTACGCCGACAAGCTGTACAAGGACTACGTCAAGGAAGACGTCGCCATCCGTCGGATGATGACGAAGGGCATGGAGCGGGCCGGCATCTCGAAGGTTGAGATCGAGCGCACCCGTGACCGTGTCCGCGTCGACATCCACACCGCCCGGCCGGGCATCGTCATCGGCCGTCGCGGCGCGGAGGCCGACCGTATCCGCGGCGAGCTGGAGAAGCTCACCGGCAAGCAGGTCCAGCTGAACATCCTCGAGGTCAAGAACCCCGAGACGGATGCCCAGCTGGTCGCGCAGGCCGTCGCCGAGCAGCTGTCCTCCCGTGTCTCCTTCCGTCGCGCCATGCGTAAGAGCATGCAGTCGACGATGAAGGCCGGCGCCAAGGGCATCAAGATCCAGTGCGGTGGCCGTCTCGGCGGCGCCGAGATGTCCCGCTCGGAGTTCTACCGCGAGGGCCGTGTGCCCCTGCACACGCTCCGCGCGAACGTCGACTACGGCTTCTTCGAGGCCAAGACCACCTTCGGCCGTATCGGTGTGAAGGTTTGGATCTACAAGGGCGACGTCAAGAACATCGCCGAGGTGCGTGCCGAGAACGCCGCGGCCCGCGCCGGCAACCGTCCGGCCCGTGGCGCCGGCGGTGGCGGCGGCAGTGACCGCCCGGCCCGTGGTGGCCGCGGTGGCGAGCGGGGCGGCGGCCGCGGCCGCAAGCCCCAGCAGACGGCTCCGGCTGCCGAGGCCCCCAAGGCCGAGGCGCCCGCCGCTGCTGCCGCTGAACCCAGCGCTGCCGGAAAGGAGAGCTGACCAATGCTGATCCCTCGTAGGGTCAAGCACCGCAAGCAGCACCACCCGAAGCGCAGTGGTATGGCCAAGGGCGGCACGGAGCTTGCGTTCGGCGAGTACGGCATTCAGGCGGTCACTTCGGCCTACGTGACGAACCGCCAGATCGAGTCGGCTCGTATCGCGATGACCCGCCACATCAAGCGGGGTGGCAAGGTCTGGATCAACATCTACCCGGACCGCCCGCTGACGAAGAAGCCTGCCGAGACCCGCATGGGTTCCGGTAAGGGTTCTCCGGAGTGGTGGATCGCGAACGTCAAGCCCGGCCGGGTGATGTTCGAGCTGTCCTTCCCGAACGAAAAGGTTGCCAAGGAGGCGCTCACCCGCGCCGCCCACAAGCTTCCGATGAAGTGCCGGATCGTCCGGCGCGAGGCAGGTGAGTCGTGATGGCGGCCGGAACCACGGCGTCCGAGCTGCGTGAGCTGACCGACGAGGATCTCGTCGCGAAGCTGCGTGAGGCCAAGGAAGAGCTGTTCAACCTCCGCTTCCAGGCGGCGACCGGACAGCTCGAGAACCACGGCCGGCTGAAGGCCGTCCGCAAGGACATCGCCAGGATCTACACCCTGATGCGCGAGCGCGAGCTCGGCATCGAGACGGTGGAGAGCGTCTGATGAGCGAGACAAATGTGACTACTGCAGACAACAGCGGCTCCGCCGCGGGTAATGAGCGCGGCTTCCGCAAGACCCGCGAGGGCCTCGTCGTCGGCGACAAGATGGACAAGACCGTCGTCGTCGCCGTCGAGGACCGCGTGAAGCACGCTCTGTACGGCAAGGTCGTCCGCCGTACCAACAAGCTCAAGGCGCACGACGAGCAGAACGCTGCCGGCGTCGGCGACCGTGTCATCATCATGGAGACACGGCCGCTGTCCGCCACCAAGCGTTGGCGCATCGTCGAGATCCTCGAGAAGGCCAAGTAAATACCTGAGGTTTTCTCCTCAGGGCGGTTCCGCCAGGCTCGGCGGGGGGCTCGCACGAGTCCCCCGCCGGGAACCGGCAGACGATCAGGAGATAGACGTGATCCAGCAGGAGTCGCGACTGCGTGTCGCCGACAACACTGGTGCGAAGGAAATCCTTTGCATCCGTGTTCTCGGTGGTTCCGGTCGCCGCTACGCGGGCATCGGCGACGTCATTGTCGCCACCGTGAAGGACGCGATCCCCGGCGGCAACGTGAAGAAGGGTGACGTCATCAAGGCGGTCATCGTTCGCACGGTGAAGGAGCGCCGCCGCGCCGACGGCTCGTACATCCGCTTCGACGAGAACGCGGCCGTCATCCTCAAGAACGACGGTGACCCCCGCGGTACCCGCATCTTCGGCCCGGTGGGCCGGGAGCTGCGCGAGAAGAAGTTCATGAAGATCATCTCGCTCGCTCCGGAGGTGCTGTAACCGATGAAGATCAAGAAGGGCGACCTGGTCCAGGTCATCACCGGCAAGGACAGGGGAAAGCAGGGCAAGGTCATTGTGGCCTACCCCACTGAGAACCGTGTCCTGGTCGAGGGTGTCAACCGGGTCAAGAAGCACACCAAGGCCGGCCAGTCCGCCCGTGGTTCGAAGACCGGTGGCATCGTCACGACCGAGGCCCCGATCCACGTGAGCAATGTTCAGCTCGTTGTGGAGAAGGACGGCAAGAAGGTCGTTACGCGTGTCGGTTACCGCTTCGACGACGAAGGCAGCAAGATCCGCGTTGCCAAGCGGACCGGTGAGGACATCTGATGACTGCCACCACAGGTACCGCCGCGGCCAACCCGCGGCTCAAGCAGCGCTACCGCGAGGAGATCGCGGGCAAGCTGCGTGAAGAGTTCTCCTACGAGAACGTCATGCAGATCCCCGGTCTCGTCAAGATCGTGGTCAACATGGGTGTGGGCGACGCCGCCCGCGACTCCAAGCTGATCGACGGCGCCATCCGCGACCTCACCACGATCACCGGCCAGAAGCCGTCGGTCACCAAGGCCCGGAAGTCCATCGCGCAGTTCAAGCTGCGCGAGGGCCAGCCGATCGGCGCCCACGTCACTCTCCGCGGTGACCGCATGTGGGAGTTCCTGGACCGCGTGCTGTCGCTCGCGCTGCCGCGCATCCGCGACTTCCGCGGCCTGTCGCCGAAGCAGTTCGACGGCCGGGGCAACTACACCTTCGGTCTCACGGAGCAGGTCATGTTCCACGAGATCGACCAGGACAAGATCGACCGGGTCCGGGGCATGGACATCACCGTGGTGACCACGGCGACCAACGACGACGAGGGCCGTGCCCTGCTGCGTCACCTCGGCTTCCCGTTCAAGGAGAACTGACCGTGGCGAAGAAGGCTCTGATCGCTAAGGCCGCCCGCAAGCCGAAGTTCGGCGTCCGCGGGTACACCCGCTGCCAGCGCTGCGGCCGGCCGCACTCCGTCTACCGCAAGTTCGGCCTCTGCCGCGTGTGCCTTCGTGAGATGGCGCACCGTGGCGAGCTGCCGGGCGTGACCAAGAGCTCCTGGTAATCCCGCAAGGGATCAACCAGGGCTCTCGGTAAGCACTTGGCCGGCGAAAGCCCGGCCCGACCACTCGCGCGGTTCGCGTAGAGTGGCAGGGTTGGGCGCTCGCCGCCCATGACCGTCTTACTACGCCGTAGGTCCCCGCGCCGCACCCGTCCCGAACGCAAGTCTCGGGGAGAGGGATGGCGCATATAGGAAACCCCGGCGAGAGAGGCCGAAGGCCATCATGACCATGACCGATCCGATCGCAGACATGTTGACCCGTCTGCGAAACGCTAACTCGGCTTACCACGACTCCGTCGTGATGCCGCACAGCAAGATCAAGTCGCACATCGCGGAGATCCTCCAGCAGGAGGGCTTCATCACCGGCTGGAAGACCGAGGACGCCGAAGTCGGCAAGAGCCTCGTTCTCGAGCTGAAGTTCGGCCCGAACCGCGAGCGTTCGATCGCTGGCATCAAGCGGATTTCGAAGCCGGGCCTGCGGGTCTACGCAAAGTCCACCAATCTGCCGAAGGTGCTCGGCGGCCTGGGCGTGGCGATCATCTCCACGTCCCACGGGCTGCTCACCGGCCAGCAGGCTCAGAAGAAGGGCGTGGGTGGGGAAGTCCTCGCCTACGTCTGGTAGTCGGGAAGGAGGAACTGCAATGTCGCGTATCGGCAAGCTCCCCATCTCGGTTCCCACCGGCGTGGACGTCACCATCGATGGCCGTACGGTCGCCGTGAAGGGCCCCAAGGGTTCCCTCTCGCACACCGTCGCAGCGCCCATCGAAATCGCCAAGGACGAGGACGGCGCGCTCAGCGTCACCCGCCCGAACGACGAGCGTCAGAACAAGGCCCTGCACGGCCTGTCCCGCACGCTGGTGGCGAACATGATCACCGGGGTGACCCAGGGGTACAGCAAGGCGCTCGAGATCAGCGGAGTCGGCTACCGCGTCCAGGCGAAGGGCTCCAATCTGGAGTTCGCGCTCGGATACAGCCACCCGATTCTCGTCGAGGCGCCCGAAGGCATCAGCTTCAAGGTCGAATCTCCGACCAAGCTGAGCGTCGAGGGCATCGACAAGCAGAAGGTCGGCGAGGTTGCGGCGAACATCCGCAAGCTGCGGAAGCCGGATCCGTACAAGGCCAAGGGCGTGAAGTACGCCGGTGAAGTCATCCGCCGCAAGGTCGGAAAGGCGGGTAAGTAGCCATGGCATTCGGTGTGAAGATCGCTAAGGGCGACGCGCGCAAGCGTGCGGCCATCAAGCGGCGCCACATTCGCGTCCGGAAGCGTATTTCGGGCACGTCGGAGCGCCCCCGCCTCGTGGTGACGCGTTCCAACCGTCACATGGTTGCTCAGGTGATCGACGACCTCGCGGGCCACACGCTGGCCAGCGCGTCGACCCTGGACGCTTCCATCCGCGGTGACGAGGCCGACAAGAGCGCCCAGGCCCAGAAGGTCGGCGCCCTGGTTGCCGAGCGGGCCAAGGCCGCGGGCATCGAGGCCGTCGTGTTCGACCGCGGTGGCAACCAGTACGCCGGGCGCATCGCCGCTCTGGCCGACGCCGCCCGCGAAGCCGGCCTGAAGTTCTGAGCCGGTTCCGTAGGTAGCGGACGTAAAGAGAGAGGTAAATCCAATGGCTGGACCCCAGCGCCGCGGAAGCGGTGCCGGTGGCGGCGAGCGGCGGGACCGGAAGGGTCGCGACGGTGGCGGAGCCGCCGAAAAGACGGCGTACGTTGAGCGCGTCGTCGCGATCAACCGAGTCGCCAAGGTCGTGAAGGGTGGTCGTCGCTTCAGCTTCACCGCGTTGGTCGTGGTGGGCGACGGTGACGGCACCGTAGGTGTCGGTTACGGCAAGGCCAAGGAAGTTCCGGCCGCCATCGCCAAGGGTGTCGAGGAGGCCAAGAAGAGCTTCTTCAAGGTCCCCCGCATCCAGGGCACCATCCCCCACCCGATCCAGGGCGAGAAGGCCGCGGGCGTTGTCCTGCTCAAGCCTGCTTCCCCCGGTACCGGTGTGATCGCGGGTGGCCCGGTGCGCGCCGTTCTGGAGTGCGCCGGCATTCACGACGTGCTCAGCAAGTCGCTCGGTTCGTCGAACCCGATCAACATCGTGCACGCCACGGTGACCGCGCTTCGTGGCCTTCAGCGCCCCGAGGAGATCGCGGCCCGCCGTGGCCTGCCGCTCGAGGACGTCGCTCCCGCCGCTCTGCTGCGGGCGCGTGCCGGGGCAGGTGCGTAATGGCCCGTCTCAGGATCACGCAGACGAAGTCGTTCATCGGCAGCAAGCAGAACCACCGCGACACCCTGCGTTCGCTCGGGCTCAAGCGCCTGAACGACGTGGTTGTCAAGGAGGACCGTCCCGAGTTCCGCGGCATGGCCAACACCGTGCGGCACCTCGTAACGGTTGAGGAGGTCGACTGACATGGCGGAGCAGAACCCGCTGAAGGTCCACAACCTCCGGCCCGCCCCGGGCGCCAAGACCGCCAAGACCCGTGTGGGCCGTGGCGAGGCGTCCAAGGGTAAGACCGCTGGTCGTGGCACCAAGGGCACGAAGGCCCGCTACCAGGTACCGCTTGGCTTCGAGGGCGGGCAGATGCCCCTCCACATGCGGCTGCCGAAGCTGAGGGGTTTCAAGAACCCCTTCCGCACCGAGTTCCAGGTCGTGAACCTGGACAAGCTGGCCGCGCTCTACCCGCAGGGTGGCGAGGTCACTGTGGCCGATCTGGTCGACAAGGGTGCGGTTCGCAAGAACCAGCTCGTGAAGGTGCTCGGCACCGGTGAGCTGTCCGTGGCGCTGCAGGTGACGGTCGACGCCGTCTCCGGCTCCGCCAAGGAGAAGATCACCGCCGCGGGCGGCACGGTCACCGAGCTCATCTGAGCA
>DOWQ01000521.1 GCA_003519485.1 Streptomyces sp.
GCGCACCGCCGCGGGAGGCACGGGGCTCAGGGGGAGGCACGGGGCCGCCGGGCACGGGCCGCGGGTGTGCCCGGCCGGCGCGGCCCCAGCGGTTTCCGGCGTGCGCCCAGGCGTGTCCCCGCGTACTCCGCCCGTTCAGTCCGCCCGCTCAGCCCGTCTGCGCCTCCGCGTAGTTGCCCAGGAACAGCGCCTCCGCCAGGGAGAGTCGCTCGAGCTCCTCCGGGGAGACGCTCTCATTCACCGCGTGGATCTGCGCGGCGGGCTCGCTCAGCCCGATCAGCAGGATCTCCGCCTGCGGATAGAGCGACGCCAGGGTGCTGCACAGCGGGATCGAGCCGCCCTGCCCGGAGATCTGCATCTCCTCGCCCGGGTAGGCGGCCCGCATGGCCCCGGCCATCGCGGCGTAGGCGGGGCTCGCGGTGTTCGCGCGGAAGGGCCGGCCCTGGCCGATCTGCTCCACCGCCAGCCGGGCGCCCCACGGAACTCGCGCCTCCAGATGGGCGGTGACCAACTTCGCGGCCTCGGCCGGGTCGGTGCCCGGCGGCACCCGCAGGCTGATCATGGCGCGGGCACTCGCCTGTACGGAGGGCGTGGCGCCGATGACCGGCGGGCAGTCGATGCCGAGGACGGTGACGGCGGGGCGCGCCCAGACGCGTTCGGCGATGCTGCCGTCGCCGATGAGCCGTACACCGTCGAGGACCCGGGCGTCCCGGCGGAATTCGTCCTCCGCGTAGTCCAGGCCCTCCCAGACCGCGTCGGTGGCGAGGCCGTCCACGGTGGTGGAGCCGTCCTCGGCGCGCAGCGAGTCGAGAATCCGGATGAGCGCGGCGAGCGCGTCGGGGGCGGCGCCGCCGAATTGCCCGGAGTGCAGATTGCCTTCGAGGGTGTCCACCTGGACCGTGAGGAGCGTCATACCGCGCAGCGTCGCAGTGACGGTCGGCAGCCCGACCCGGACGTTCCCAGTGTCGCCGATGACGATCGCGTCGGCGGCGAGCAGCTCGGGGTGCGCCTCGGCGTACCGCTCCAGGCCGCCGGTGCCCTGCTCCTCCGAGCCCTCGACGACGACCTTCACCGAGACCGGGGCGCCGCCGTTCGCCTTGAGTGCGCGCAGCGCGGTGAGGTGCATGACCACGCCGCCCTTGCAGTCGGCGGCTCCGCGCCCGTACCAGCGGCCGTCCCGTTCGGTCAGCTCGAACGGCGGGGAGATCCAGCTGTCCTCGCCGAGCGGCGGCTGCACGTCGTAGTGCGCGTAGAGCAGCACGGTCGGGGCGCCGGCCGGACCGGGCAGCAGGCCGTAGACGGACTGGCTGCCGTCCGGGGTGTCGAGCAGCGCCACATCCTCGAAGCCCTCGGCGCGCAGCGCGTCGGCGACCCAGCCGGCCGCGGCCTCGCACTCGCTCCTCGGGAACTGGGTGCTGTCCGCGACCGATCGGAAGGCGACCAGCTCGGCCAGTTCGGTCCGGGCGCGCGGCATCAGGGCCGCGACGCTCGCGGAGAGCTCGGACGGATGCGGAGACCGCTGCTCCATGGGCACGCTCCTCGTGGGTGCGACGTTGGACGTACGTGCGGGTGTACGTACGGCGAAGGCGCTGCAGATCCTTTCACAGAGCCCTCGATGACCATGAGCCGTAGGATGCGCCCAGGCAGCCGGAGCGATAGGTCGAAGCGGGAGCGGATCCACGGTGAGCAGCGACAACGCAGCCCAGTACAGCGGGCACAGCGAGGACGTGTGGGATGTCGTGGTGGTCGGAGCCGGCCCCGCGGGCTCCTCCGCGGCGTATGCGGCGGCCGTCGCGGGGCGCCGGGTGCTGCTGCTGGAGAAGGCCGAGCTGCCCCGCTACAAGACCTGCGGCGGCGGCATCGTCGGCCCCTCGCGCGACGCGCTGCCACCCGGCTTCGAGCTGCCGCTGCGCGACCGGGTGCACGCGGTGACGTTCTCGCTCAACGGTCGGCTGACGCGCACCCGCCGGTCCAGGACGATGCTCTTCGGCCTGGTCAACCGGACCGAGTTCGACCAGGGCCTGGTCGAGGCCGCCGAGGCGGCCGGCGCCAAGGTGCGTACGGGCGCGCAGGTCCAGCGGGTGGAGCAGCACGGGACGTCGGTGCCCGACCGGCGCACGGCCGCCGTGGTGCTGAGCGGCGGGGAGATCGTGCTCGCCCGCGCGGTGGTCGGCGCGGACGGCAGCGCCAGCCGGATCGGCGCCCATGTCGGGGTGAAGCTCGACCAGGTGGATCTCGGCCTGGAGGCGGAGATACCGGTACCGCGGACCGTCGCCGACGACTGGGCGGGCCGGGTCCTCATCGACTGGGGTCCGATGCCCGGCAGCTACGGCTGGGTGTTCCCCAAGGGCGACACCCTCACGGTCGGCGTGATCTCCGCGCGCGGCGAGGGCGCCGGGACGAAGCGCTATCTGGAGGAGTTCATCGCCCGGCTGGGCCTGGCCGGCTTCGAGCCGAGCATCTCCTCCGGGCATCTCACCCGCTGCCGCACGGACGACTCGCCGCTCTCCCGCGGCCGGGTGCTGGTCTGCGGCGACGCGGCGGGGCTGCTGGAGCCCTGGACGCGCGAGGGGATCTCCTTCGCGCTGCGCTCCGGGCGGCTCGCGGGGGAGTGGGCGGTGCGCGTCGCGGAGTCGCACGACGCGGTCGACGCCCGCCGCCAGGCGCTCAACTACGCCTTCGCCATCAAGGCCGGGCTCGGGGTGGAGATGAGCGTCGGCCGCCGGATGCACGCGGCGTTCGCGCGCCGCCCCCGGCTGCTGCACGCCGCCCTCACCGGTTTCCGCCCGGCCTGGAACGCCTTCGCCGGGATCGCCCGCGGCTCGACGTCGCTCGGCGAGATCGTACGGACTCGCCCGGCGGCGCGCCGCGCGCTGGCGGCGATGGAGAAGCGCTGAGCGGAGCCGGGGCGGGGGCAGGGTCGGGCTGTCGGCTCGGCGCCGGCGCCACCGACGGCGAGCGTCCGCCGTTCGCTGCCCGCC
>DOWQ01000522.1 GCA_003519485.1 Streptomyces sp.
GGCGAGCGGCCGCGCGCACCGCCGTACGGTCCTGCCGGGGCACGGCGCTCCTCCCGGTGCACCGCACGCTCCGCCGGACGGCCGTACAGCTCCGCCGGACGGCCACGCCGCTCCTCCGGACGGGCGGGCCCCACGCGTTCCCCCGGACGGGCGGCGGATGGTTCGGCCCGTCGGTCCGGGGCACCCGGCCGGACAGCGACCGACGCCCACCGCCGACCGAGGAAGCGAACTGGAAGCACCATGAGCCGACCGCGCATCGTGATCGTCGGAGCCGGCTTCGCCGGTTACCGGACCGCCCGCACCCTGGCCCGCCTCGCCCGTGGGGCGGCGGAAATCGTACTGGTCAACCCGCACGACTACTTCCTCTACGTACCGCTGCTGCCCGAGGTGGCGACCGGCATCCTGGAGCCCCGGCGGATCTCGGTGTCGCTCGCCGGCACCCTCCCCGGTGTTCGTCTCGTGCTCGGCGAGGCGGACACCATCGACCTCGACGGCCGCCGGGTCGGGCTGGTCGATCCGGAGGGCACCCGCCGCGAGCTGTCGTACGACCGGCTCGTGCTGTCGGCGGGCAGCGTCAACAAGCTGCTGCCCATCCCCGGGGTCACCGAGCACGCCCACGGCTTCCGCGGCATGCCCGAGGCGCTGTATCTGCGTGATCACATCACCCGGCAGATCGAGCTGGCCGACGCCACCGACGACCCGGCCGAGCGGGACGCCCGGTGCACCTTCGTGGTCGTCGGCGCCGGCTACACCGGCACCGAGGTCTCGGCCCACGGCAAGCTGTTCACCGACGAACTCGCCCGCAAGCACCCCTCGCTGCGGGACCGCGAGCCCCCGCGCTGGCTGCTGCTCGACGTGGCGCCGCGCGTCCTGCCGGGGCTGCCCGAGCACATGGCCGACACCGCGAACCGGGTGCTGACCCGGCGTGGGGTGGAGGTCTGCATGGGAACCTCGGTCGACGAGGCGACCAAGGAGGGCGTGCACCTCACCAACGGCCGCTTCCTGCCCACGCACTCGCTCATCTGGTGCGTCGGTGTACGGCCCGACCCGCTCGTCGGCGATCTCGGGCTGCCCACGGAGAAGGGCCGGCTCTGCGTGGACGAATACCTCAACGTCCCCGGCCACCCGGAGGTGTTCGCCTGCGGCGACGCCGCCGCCGTGCCGGACCTCAACCACCCGGGCGAGATCACCCCGATGACCGCCCAGCACGCCACCCGCCAGGGGAAGACCGCGGGGAACAACATCGCGGCCTCCTTCGGCCAGGGCGAGCGCCGCCCGTACCGCCACCGCGACCTGGGCTTCGTCGTCGACCTCGGCGGGTTCCAGGCGGCGGCCAACCCCTTCCAGGTGCCGCTGTCAGGCCTCGCCGCGAAGACGGTCACCCGCGGCTACCACCTGGCGGCGATGCCGGGCAACCGCGTCCGTACGGGCGCCGACTGGCTGCTGGACGCGGTCCTGCCCAAGCAGGCCGTGCAGCTGGGGCTGGTCCGCTCCGACGCGGTGCCGCTGGAGAATTCGGCACCCGAGCTGCCCGTACGGACCGGCGGCTGACGCCGGCTGCCGCACCCGCAGCTCGCACGCCGGTGAACCGGGTCGAAAACTCGTTCGCCACCCGGTGCCCCGGTGGTGGAAACTGGTGGTCATGCTGATCAGAGAAGCGACCCCGGCCGACTGGCCTGTCATCTGGCCGTTCCTGCGCGGGATCGTCGCCGCCGGGGAGACGTACACCTGGCCGCGGGACATCGGTGAGGACCGGGCCCGCGACATGTGGATGCTGACGGCCCCGAGCCGTACGGTCGTCGCGGTCGACGAGGCGGGCACCGTGCTGGGCACCGCCAAGATGAACCCCAACCACATGGGCCCCGGCGCGCACATCGCCAGTGCGAGCTTCATGGTCGACCCCGCGCACGCGGGCCGCGGCGTCGGCCGCGCGCTCGGCGAGCACGTTCTGGAGCGGGCGCGCTCGGAGGGCTACCGGGCGATGCAGTTCAACGCCGTCGTGGAGAGCAACACCTCGGCCGTCGCCCTGTGGCGCTCCCTCGGCTTCGAGGTGCTGGGCACGCTGCCGGAGGGCTTCCTGCATCCCCGGCTGGGCTATGTCGGGCTGCACATCATGCACCGGGTGCTCTGACCCGGCAGACTGGTTCCATGCCGGAGCTGCCGGAGGTCGAAGCCCTCACCGTCTTCCTCGGCGGGCGGCTGGCGGGCCGCCGCATCGAGCGGGTGCAGCCCGTCGCGGTGAGCGTCCTCAAGACGTACGACCCGCCGTTCACCGCCCTCGAGGGGCGGACGGTCACGGCCGTGACCCGGCACGGCAAGTTCCTGGACGTCGAGGCGGACGGCCTGCGGCTGGTCGTCCACCTGGCCCGGGCCGGCCGGCTGCACTGGCGGCGGACGCTGCCGGACACCCCGCCGCGGCCGGGAAAGGGCCCGCTGGCGCTGCGCGTACGGCTGGCGCCGGCGGACGGCGCCGCGGACACCGGCGCGGGCTTCGACCTCACCGAGGCCGGTACGCACAAACGGCTGGCGGTGTACTGCGTCCGGGACCCCGCCGAGGTGCCCGGCATCGCCCGGCTCGGCCCGGACCCGCTGGACGAGGCGTTCACCGCCGAAGTCTTCGCTGGGCTGCTGTGCGGCGAGCGCCGCCGGATCAAGGGCGTGCTCCGGGACCAGAGCGTGATCGCCGGGATCGGGAACGCCTACTCCGACGAGATCCTGCACGCGGCGCGCATGTCGCCCTACCAGCTCGCGGCGAACCTCGGCGAGGAGCGTACGGCCGGGTTGTACGCCGCGCTGCGGGAGACGCTCGGCGGCGCGGTGGAGCGGGCACGCGCCCTGGGCGAGGGGGCTGAGGGGGCCGAGGGGAAATTGGAGGCCGGTCGGCTCGCGGCCGAGAAGCGGAGCGGGATGCGGGTGCACGGGCGGTCCGGGCAGCCCTGCCCGGTGTGCGGGGACACGGTCCGCGAGGTGTCCTTCGCCGACTCCTCGCTCCAGTACTGCCCGACCTGCCAGACGGGCGGCAAGCCGCTCGCCGACCGCCGGATGTCCCGGCTGCTGAAGTAGCGGCAGCGCGGGGACCGGCAGCGTCAGCTACATCAGGACCGGGACCGGCACTGGCACCTGCGGCAGCGGCCACGGGCACTGACACCTGCGGCACCGGCAGCGGAAGCGGCACCGTGGCGATTCCCGTCGCCCTGCGTCACCGCGCGACCGTGCAGAGCTGCGACTTCCCAAGCGCAGCCTGAGGGAATCCTTAAGGGTTCTTGAAGAATCCGCCTCGACGGTGATCAGCGCCGGCCGGACGCCTATGGTCGGAGACGTCGGCCCGGTCCGGGCCGGCGACAACCCCTCACATCCGCTCGGCGGGCGTTCGCGTGCGCCGTCGGACGGACATGCCCGGAGGCCCCCCACATGACTCCCCGTCACGGCAGACGCCGCTCCGTGCCGCTTCGCCCCTTGGCGCTGGCGGCCGGAGTGATCACTGTTGTGGCAGGTGTCGGCGTGGGCCNNGGCCCCCGACGACACGGGCACGTCCCCGACGGCTTCCGGACACCGGACCGCGGCGGACAGCGCCGCTTCCTCGGCGTCCCCCATGGCCGAGGAGGCGGCGTCCACCCCCTCATCCGAGGCGGCGGCAGAGAGCCGGTCGCCGGAACCGGAGCGCACCACCGCCGGGCCGAAGCCGAGCCGTACGGCCACCGGGAGAGCCGGGGAGACGCCGGGGGAGAGGGCGAAGCGGGGGGACGGCCGGGGGACNNCAGCCCGCGCCGGACACCGACCCCGCGCAGGCGCCGGACACGGTCGCCGGGGAGGTCCTGCGGCTGGTCAACCAGGAACGCTCCGCGGTCGGTTGCCCGTCGATCGAGGCCGACACCCGGCTGGCCGACGCCGCCCAGAAGTACAGCGACACCATGGCGGCCCATGACCACTTCTCGCACACCGGGCCGGACGGATCGCAGGTCGGCGACCGGGTCCAGCGGGCGGGCTACGAGTGGTCAGCGGTCGGCGAGAACATAGCGCGCGGCGGCCCCTGGTGGACCCAGGTCTTCGGCACCGGCCGCTGACTCGGGGCGGACCGGACGGAGCGGGCGGCCCGCACACGGGCGCGAGCCCGCCGGCCGCGCGGGTCCTGGCGCCGTACGGTCACGCACTCAGCGGGAGCCGCTGCGGTCCCGCGGCGACGACCGCCTGCCCCGCCGCGC
>DOWQ01000172.1 GCA_003519485.1 Streptomyces sp.
TCGCGGCCTCGGCGCCGGGGGCCTGTCCGAAGGTCGCCGCGCCGGCCGCGGAGGCGACCGTCACGACGGCGCCCGCGCGCAGCACGGAGCGGCGCGAGATCGCACTGGCTATGACGTCGCCCAGGTAGGCGTTGTCGCTGGTGTTCGGCACCTCGTGGAAGCAGGCGTCGCCGCACCGGTAACGGCAGGTCATCGCGGACCGTCCGCCCGGATGCGAGCTGATCAGCGGCAGCAGTCTGCGCACTTGTTTCCCTCCGTCTCGACTCCGCCGGCGCGGTCCGCGCCGACAGCACGTCGGAATGTTTCCTGCCGACGACGCTATGGGCGCGGCCCCGCGCTCCGGCGGCCGCCGGGTGAACGGCGGGGGAAGACCAGGACACGAGGCCGGGACGCCGAACCGGGCACGGACCGAACACGGCCCCGTGCCCGATCCGCCGTACGATCTGCCGCCCGGTCGCCGTGCGGTCGCCGTACGGAACGGGACCGGTCGGCAGCCCGGTCCGGAGCGGAAAGCGGCTGAATCCGCCGCGTACGGGGCCGGGCAGCGGGACCGCGGCGGGCTCTCGGCGGTCCCGCGGTGGAAGCGGAAGGGACCGTGGATGCGGCGGAATCGCGCCAAGGGACTAGATTCGCCGCATGGCTGATGAGGCGGACGCGTTGGTCGTCGATCCACGTGAAGGAAAGCTCGAAGCGCTGGACGACTTCTGCGACGCTGTCGCCGAGCCGCTCGCCCTGCTGGGCCGCTCCGGCCGGAGCCCGGACGCACGGCCGGAGGCGGCGGCACGAGCAGTGCCGGCAACCACCTCCGGCCGGCACCGGTTTCCCGCCGGGCCGGCCACCGCACAGGGCTCGTTCGGAACAGGGGCCGCGGACGGCAGACACCCGACCCGGCGCTACGTCTTGGCCGCCCGCGCCGGCCTGGACCTCAACTAGCTAACCTTATATGTCCGTCCTGGTCAGGGACGATCCCAGCACCTCGGACATTCCTCGCACCCGATACTTGTAAAGGGCTTCTCCCATGGGCATTCGGAGTCTGCTGCGAAACGTGTTCGGCCGATCCCGGGCGGGAGGGGACGAACCCGTGGCGCCGACGGCGGACGCGGACACCGCGTCCGCCGGCAGCGCGGCGGGCTCCGTCCCCGAGCACCCCCGGAACGAGGGCGAACCGGCCCCCGCCGCCTCCGCGGAGGCACCGGTCCCGGCACAGTCGCGGCCCAGCACCACCAAGCCGGCCAAGGCGGCTTCCGCCGCCCGGACCACCCCCGCTCCGGAGTCGGCACCTTCGGCGGCGATCGCCGCCGACCTGATGGCGGCGTTCGACGCGCCCCGCGCCATGCCGCGGAAGACCTCCTCTGCCGCCGAGACCGCGGACACCCCGGAGCCGGTGGCCGAGACCACCGCGAAGCCGGAGCCGAAGGCGAAGCCCGGGCTCGCGGCTGAGGCCAACGAGGCCGCCGAGGAGGCCAAGGCCACCGCCGCCGAACTCGCGGGCGACAACGCCCCCGAGCCGGAGGGCAAGGCCGCCGAGGCCCCCAAGGCCGGCAAGGCAGCCAGGCCGGCCAAGGCCGCCGCACCCACCAAGGCGCCCAAGGCGCCCGAGCCCGCCGAGGCCGCCGAAACCCCCAAGGCTCCCGAGGCCGCTGCCGGTACCGGCAGCAGCACGGGCACCGGGGCCGAAAGCACCACCGGCACCACGACCGGCACCGCCGGCCGGGTCTCACTGGAGGCGGTGGAGAGCACCGCTCCCGGGCTCGTCAGCCTGTACAAGGCCGCGTCCGTCACCCTCGACAAGCGAGGGCTCGCCGGGCAGCGCGCCGCCGTCTACCTCGTCCTGGACCGCTCCGGCTCCATGCGGAACTACTACAAGGACGGCACCGTTCAGCACCTCGCCGAGCAGGCCCTCGGCCTCTCCGCGAACCTCGACGACGACGGCACCGTGCCCGTCGTCTTCTTCTCCACCGGCATAGACGGCACCGCCGACATCTCCCTCGACGACTACGAGGGCCGCATCGAGACGCTGCACGCGGGCCTCGGCCACATGGGCCGTACGCACTACGACAGCGCCATCGAGGCCGTCGTCGAGCACTACAAGAAGTCCGGCTCCACCGACCCGGCCTTCGTCATCTTCCAGACGGACGGCGCGCCCACCAGCAAGCCCGCCGCCGAAAAGGCCCTGTGCGAGGCCGCGGAGCTGCCGATCTTCTGGCAGTTCATCGGCTTCGGCGAGACCGAGGCGAAGGGCTTCGACTTCCTCCGGAAGCTGGACAACCTCGCCGTGCCGGAGCGCCGGAAGGCCGACAACGCGGGCTTCTTCCACGCCGGCCCGCAGCCCATGAGCCTCACCGACGCGGTGCTGTACGACGAACTGACGGCCGAATTCCCGGAGTGGCTGGCCGAGGCCAGGGAAAAGGGCATCCTCGGCTGACGCCCGTCTTCGTACGCGTCTGCGTACCCTCAGAGACGCGCAGGGGGACCGCTCAGCCGGAGACCTCGATCTCCTCCGGCTTGTCCCGCTTCGGCCCGGCGTCGCCGTTGGCGCCGGCCTTCGACCCGGCTCCCAGGTCGCCGCTCAGCCGGGCCAGCATCGACCCGAGGTCGAGCCCGGTGGTGGAGTTGAGCAGTTCGACGCCCTGCGCGACGTTGTCGGCCACCGCGCGCGGCAGCCGGCCCGCGCCGTCCGTGGAGATCACTGTCAGCTTGTCGATCGCCGACAGCGGCTCGGCCGCCTTGGCCACCACCTGCGGCAGCACCTCGACGAGCATCTGGAGCACGGCCGCGTCCCCGTACCGGGCGAAGGCGTCGGCCTTCTTGTGCATCGCCTCGGCCTCGGCGCTGCCGTGCGCCGCGATGGCAGCGGCCTCGGCCTCACCCTCCAGCCGTACGGCTTCGGCGAGCGCCGCGCGCCGCAGCTTCTCGCCCTGGCCGGTGAGCCGCGACTCCTCCGCCTGCGCCTCGGCCTGCTTGACCCGGGCCACCCGCAGGGCCTCGGCCTCCTGTTCGGCCCGGTAGCGGGCCGCGTCGGCGGGCTTGCGGATCTCGGTGTCGAGCTGCCGGTCCGTGAGCGCGGCCCGGCGCTCGGCGACCTTCTCCTGCTGGGAGATGACGTCCTGCTCGCGCGCGGCCTCCGCCAGCGGGCCGGACGCCGCGGC
>DOWQ01000046.1 GCA_003519485.1 Streptomyces sp.
CGCTCGTCGGCGCCGACGTCCACGCGCAGCAGCGCCGCGCCGACCGGCAGTTCCTTGCCCTCCTCGCCGAAGCGGGCCGTCACCACGCCCGCGTAGGGGCACGGCACCTCGACCATCGCCTTGGCCGTCTCCACCTCGACNNGCGACGACATCGCCGACCCGCACCAGCCAGCGGACGATCTCCGCCTCGGTCAGTCCCTCGCCCAGGTCGGGCAGCGTGAACTCGCGGACCATGGCCATCAGCGGGCCCCTTCCGGAACGGTGGCGTCGGACTCCCACTGGAGCCGGGCCACCGCGTCGAGGATGCGGTCGACACCGGGCAGGTGGTGCTTCTCCAGCATCGGCGGCGGATACGGGATGTCGAATCCGGTGACGCGGAGCACCGGAGCCTCCAGGTGGTGGAAGCAGCGCTCGGTGACGCGGGCGGCGATCTCCCCGCCCGGGCCGCCGAAGCCGGTGGCCTCGTGGACGATCACGGCCCGCCCNNCACCGTCTCGTCGTCGAACGGCACCAGGCTGCGCAGGTCCAGCACCTCGAGGTCCCAGCCCTCCTCCCTCGCCGCTTCCGCCGCCTCGAGGCAGACGGGCACGGACGGGCCGTAGGAGATCAGGGTCGCGTCGCGGCCGGAGCGGCGCACGGCCGCGCGGCCGATCGGCGCAACGGCCGGCGGGCCGTCCGGCGACCAGTCGGACTTGGACCAGTAGAGCCGCTTGGGCTCCAGGAAGATCACCGGATCGTCGGAGGCGATCGAGGCGCGCAGCAGCCCGTAGGCGTCGGCGACGGTCGACGGGGTGACGACATGGAGGCCGGGGGTGGCCATGTAGTACGCCTCGGAGGAGTCGCTGTGGTGCTCGACGCCGCCGATGCCGCCGCCGTACGGCACCCGCACGGTGATCGGCAGCGGCATCGCGCCGCGCGTGCGGTTCCGCATCCGGGAGACATGGCTGATCAGCTGTTCGAAGGCTGGGTAGGCGAAGGCGTCGAACTGCATTTCGACGACAGGCCGGAGCCCGTACATCGCCATGCCGACGGCGGCGCCCAGGATGCCGGCCTCCGCCAGCGGTGTGTCCGTGCAGCGGTCGTCGCCGAACTCGGCGGCGAGGCCGTCGGTGACGCGGAAGACGCCGCCGAGGGTGCCGACGTCCTCCCCGAGGACGTGCACCGACGGGTCGGCGGCCATCTCGTCGTGCAGCGCGCGGCCGAGCGCCTGCGCCATGGTGGCGGGCTTGCGGGTCGCGGTGGCCGGCTTCTCGGCGGCTGGTGCGGTGGTCACTGTGCTCACTCCCCCGCTTCCCCGGCCGCGCCGAGCTCGGCGCGCAGCTGTTCGGCCTGGGCGCGCAGCTGCGTGGTCCGATCGGCGTATACGTGTTCGAAGAGGTCCATCGGGTCGAGCACAGGGTCCTCATTCATCCGGGAGCGCAGGTCGGCGGCCATCTCCTCGGCGGCCGCGCGGGCGGCCCCGATCTCGGCGTCGTCGAGCCGGCCGGCGGCCAGCAACTCGCGCTCCAGGAGCGCCACCGGGTCGTGGTGGCGCCACGCCTCGACCTCCGCGTCCGCCCGGTAGCGCGTCGCGTCGTCGGCGTTGGTGTGCGCCTCCATGCGGTAGGTGACGGCTTCGACGAGGGTTGGGCCACCGCCGGAGCGGGCGCGGCGCACCGCCTCGTCGAGCACGGCGTGCACCGCGGCGACGTCATTGCCGTCGACCAGCCGGCCGGGCATCCCGTAGCCGACGGCCTTGTGGGCCAGGGAGGGCGCGGCGGTCTGCTTGGCGAGCGGTACGGAGATCGCGAAGCCGTTGTTCTGGACGAGGAAGACGACCGGGGCGCGCCAGACGGCGGCGAAGTTCAGCGCCTCGTGGAAGTCGCCCTCACTGGTGCCGCCGTCGCCGACCATGGCGAGCGCCACGACGTCGTCGCCCTTGAGGCGGGCCGCGTGCGCGAGGCCGACCGCGTGCGGCAGCTGGGTGGCGAGCGGGGTCGAGAGCGGGGCCACCCGGTGCTCGCGCGGGTCGTAGCCGGTGTGCCAGTCGCCGCGCAGCAGCGTCAGGGCCTGTACGGGGTCGAGACCGCGGGCCACGGCGGCGAGCGTGTCGCGGTAGCTCGGGAAGAGCCAGTCGCGCTCCTCCAATACCTGCGCGGCGGCGACCTCGCACGCCTCCTGGCCGGTGCTGGAGGGATAGACGGCCAGCCGCCCCTGCCGGGTGAGCGCGGTCGCCTGCGTGTTGTAGCGGCGGCCGAGCACCAGCGCGGCGTAGAGGCGCTTGAGCAGGGCGGGGTCGACGTCACCTGCCGCGGGGGTGCCCAGCAGGCGGTACGGCTCCGCGTCCGGCAGCAGGGGAGCGGGATCGGTGCGGGGCCGCCAGGCGGGCGGCGGGACCGGCTGGTACGAAGCGGTCTGCTGCAGGACCGTCATGACGAGCACCTCCTGGGCTTCCCCGGCCGGTGGGCCGGGGGACGGGCGGCATTCGAGCGCGGAGCGGGATGCACTCCCCTACCGATTGTTCGGTCGCCGGCACATTTTGGCTACAGGCGGCCGCAGCCTGTGGACAAACGGTTCTCCACAGCATGGGATGGGCACCGGACGTCCAAAACAGGGAGGCGCAGGGGAATGCCGGGTGAACGGATGGCCGACGAGGACGAAGTGCCCCGACCGCCCGCGCGACCGCTCGACACGATCGACCGCGGCATCCTGCACATCCTGCGGACGGACGGCCGCGCCTCGATCCGGTCCGTCGCCGACCAGGTGCACGTCTCACGGGCCAACGCCTACGCGCGCATCAACCGGCTCATCGACGACGGCGTGATCCGCGGCTTCAGCGCCCGGATCGACCAGGAGCGGGCCGGTCAGGGCGCGTCCGCCTACGTCACGCTCAAGATCGTGCAGAACTCCTGGCGGACGGTCCGCGAACAGCTCACGGAGTTGCCCGGGGCCACCCATATCGCCCTGGTGAGCGGGGACTTCGACGTCCTGCTGCTGGTGCACACCGAGGACAACCGGGCGCTGCGGGAGCTGGTGCTCACCCGGATCCAGTCGATCCCGGAGGTGCTGAGCACCCGCACGCTGCTGGTCTTCGAGGAGACGGACATCGGGCCGGAGCCCTGACGACTCCCGGGGCACGGACAGGGGCACGGACGGGAACACGGACGGGGGCGCACGACAGGGCGTGGGACGCGCACCGGCGGCCGGGGGCGCACGCCGGGCGGGC
>DOWQ01000372.1 GCA_003519485.1 Streptomyces sp.
CCTGAGCTGGGCGACCGCCGTCGTGGGTGCGGAGACGGCCCGCGCCGCCGCTCACTACGCGGCCGTCGCGATCTTCCACCACGACCCGGGATCGCTCTCCGCGGCCTTCGTGCAGGAGCGGCTGCGCCGGGCCACCCGGGTGCCGCCGGAGGCGCACTACCCGGTCGGCGGCTGGGGCAGGATGATCGAGCGGATGGCGGCCCACGCCCGTGAGCTGGGCGTACGCGTCGAGACCGGCGCCCGCCTCGACACGCTCCCGGCGGACGGCCCGGTGATCGTCGCCACCTCGCTCGAAGCGGCGCGCCGGCTGCTCGGCGACGCGGACCTGGCCGGGGAGTCCGGCCGTACCGCACTGATCGATCTGGTGGTCGAGCCGAGGCGCGGCGACGCCTTCATCGTCTCGGACCTCGACGCACCGGGCTGGCTCGAACGCTTCACTGCCCAGGACCCCACGCTCGCCCCCGGCGGCCGGCAGCTGATCCAGGGCCAGGTGCCGGTCGCCCCGGGCGCCGGGAAGGCGGACGGCATCGCCCGCGCCGAGCGCCTGTTCGGCCTCGGGTTCCCGGGCTGGCGGGAGCGCACCGTCTGGCGGCGTCCGGGCCGTCGGGCCGCCCCGCCCCGCTACGTCCAGCCGTCGGCGGTTCTGTCCCGCCCCGCCCTGCCCCGGGAGCTCAGATCCGCGGGAAGCGGGCCTGCAGGTCCCAGATCGCCGGGTTGTCGCCGAGCCCGTCGTGCATGTCGGTGAGGTCCGCGATCAGGTCCTGGAGGAAGTCGCGGGCCTCCCGGCGCAGCGCCGAGTGGTTGAAGGACAGCGGCGGCTCGTCGGCCGGCTGCCAGTCGGCGCTGACGTCGACCCAGCCGAAGCGGCGTTCGAAGAGGAGCCGGTCCGAGGACTCGGTGAAGTCCAGCTCGGCGTACTGCGGTCGGTGCGAGCGATTGCCGCGCGGGTCGCGGTCGAGCTGCTCGACGATGTCGCACAGCGCCCAGCCGAAATCGAGCACCGGCACCCATCCCCAGGCTGTGGACAGCTCCCGGTCCGTCTTCGTGTCGGCCAGGTAGACATCGCCGGAGAAGAGGTCGTGCCGCAGGGCCCGTACGCCGGTGGTGCGGTAGTCCGTCTGGGGCGGGTCCGGGAAGCGGTGGGAGAGCGAGTAGCCGAGGTCGATCACGCTCCGATGGTCCCATGGCCCGGGGACCCGGCCGGCCGTGCGGGCCGCGCACCGGTCACCCGGTGCGCCGCCCGCCGGCGGGGCGGTCAGTGGCCGCGGGCGATCCACTCGTCGAGCTGCGGCGCCTCGGCGCCGATCGTCGTCCGGTCGCCGTGCCCGGTGCGGACCACCGTCTCCGATGGCAGCGTCAGCAGCCGGTCCCGGATCGAGGCGGTGATCACCGGGAAGGAGGAGTACGAACGCCCGGTGGCACCCGGGCCCCCCTGGAAGAGGGTGTCTCCCGAGAAGACGGTGCCCAGCTCCGGGGCGTACAGGCAGACCGCGCCCGGGCTGTGCCCCGGGGTGTGCAGGACCTGCAGCTCGGTGCCGCCGACGGTGAGGGTGTCCCCGTCCGCGAGGGCGCCGTCCGGCTTCCGGTCCGGGTGCTTCATCTCCCACAGCACCGTGTCCTCGGGGTGCAGCAGGATCGGCGCCCCGGTGCGCTCGGCGACGGCCGGGGCCGCGTCGATGTGGTCGTCGTGCCCGTGCGTGCAGAGGACACCGAGCAGCCGGCGGTCGCCGACGGCGGCGAGGATCGCGTCCGCGTCGTGCGCGGCGTCGATGACGTACACCTCGGTGTCGTCGCCGACGAGCCAGACGTTGTTGTCCACCTCCCAGGTGCCGCCGTCGAGGGAGAAGGTGCCGGAGGTGACGAGGTGATCGATCCGTACGCCGCCGGAGCCTGCCGCGGCGTCCGTCGTGGGGCCGGTCATCAGAACATCACCACCGAGCGAAGGACGTCGCCGCGGTGCATCTTCTCGAACGCCTCTTCGATGCCGTCGAGGCCGATGGTCTCGCTGACGAACGCGTCCAGGTCGAGCCGCCCCTGGAGGTAGAGGTCGATGAGCATCGGGAAGTCCCGCTCCGGGAGGCAGTCGCCGTACCAGGAGGACTTCAGCGATCCGCCGCGCCCGAAGACGTCGAGCAGCGGCAGCTCCAGCTTCATCTCCGGGGTGGGCACGCCCACCAGGACCACGGTGCCGGCGAGATCGCGGGCGTAGAACGCCTGCTGGTACGTCTCGGGGCGGCCCACCGCGTCGATGACGACATCGGCGCCGAAGCCGCCGGTCAGCTCCTGGATGCTCTTGACGACATCCGCACTGCCGCCGTTGACCGTGTGGGTGGCGCCGAGGGAGCGGGCCTGCGTCAGCTTCCGCTCCTCCAGGTCCACCGCGATGATCTTCGACGCGCCGGCCAGCCGGGCGCCGGCGACGGCCGCGATGCCGACGCCGCCGCAGCCGATGACGGCCACCGTGTCACCGCGCGCGACGTTCCCCGTGTTGATCGCCGCGCCGAGGCCGGCCATCACGCCGCAGCCGAGCAGCCCGGCGGCGGCAGCGGAGGCCGACGGGTCGACCTTGGTGCACTGGCCGGCGGCCACCAGCGTCTTCTCCGCGAACGCGCCGATGCCGAGGGCCGGCGAGAGCTTCGTCCCGTCGGCCAGCGTCATGGCCTGGGTCGCGTTGTGGGTGTCGAAGCAGTACCACGGCCGCCCCCGCTTGCAGGCCCGGCACTGTCCGCAGACCGCGCGCCAGTTGAGGATCACGAAGTCGCCGGGGGCGACGTCGGTCACCCCCTCACCCACGGATTCCACCAGCCCGGCCGCCTCGTGCCCGAGGAGGAACGGGAACTCGTCGTTGATTCCGCCCTCGCGGTAGTGCAGGTCGGTGTGGCAGACCCCGCATGCCTGGATCTTCACCACAGCCTCGCCCGGACCCGGGTCCGGCACGATGATCGTCTCGACCCGGACGGGCTCACCCTTGCCGTGGACCACGACGCCGCGAACTTCTTGTGCCATGAGGACAGCCTCTCTTCTTCGCCGGTCAGCTGCGTGGCCCACTCTGGTATGCAACGGCCCGGACGTCCAATACCGGGGTGGCCGGAGGCGGTCCGGTACGCGGCCGAACGCACGGGAAGGCCCCCGGTGGGGGCCTTTCCGTGCGCCGATCGTGCGAACCGTCCGGGCTGCCGGAGCTGCCGGACGGGTGAGGACGTGTCAGACGTTGACGCCGAAGTCCTGGGCGATGCCCACCAGGCCGGAGGCGTAGCCCTGGCCGACGGCGCGGAACTTCCACTCGGCACCGCTGCGGTACAGCTCGCCGAAGACCATGGCGGTCTCGGTGGCGGCGTCCTCGCTCAGGTCGTAGCGGGCGATCTCGGTGCCGCCGGTCTGGTTCAGGACGCGGATGTAGGCGTTCCGCACCTGGCCGAAGTTCTGGCTGCGGGCCTCGGCGTCGTAGACGGAGACCGGGAAGACGATCTTGTCGACATCGGCCGGGAGGCCGGCCAGGTTGACGTTGATCTGCTCGTCGTCGCCCTCGCCCGCACCGGTCTTGTTGTCACCGGTGTGCACGATGGTCTGGTCCGGGGTGGACTTGTTGTTGAAGAAGATGAAGTGGCCGTCGGAGACGACCTTGCCGCCCGGGTTGACCGCGATGGCGCTCGCGTCGAGGTCGAAGTCCGTGCCCGTGGTGGTGCGGACGTCCCAGCCGAGGCCGACCGTGACGGCGGTCAGGCCGGGGGCCTCCTTGGTGAGCGAGACGTTTCCGCCCTTGGACAGGCTTACAGCCATGGGATGTCCCTTTCCTCGTCAATGTGCCGGGCCTCGTACAGGAGACGAAGCTACCGTCTCCCTGCACAACGCGGTGGTGCCCCTGCCGGGTTCCGTTCGGCCCCACTTTCTTCCGGGGTGGGCCAAAAGCGGGTGACGGCACCGTCCGGACGCGAGATCATGGAACACATGTCCGGGCCTCACATCATCCGCGGTTCGGTCTCCCTGCCGGAGGCCGAGCTCATGTGGCGTTTCTCCCGCTCCTCCGGCCCCGGCGGCCAGCATGTGAACACCAGCGACAGCCAGGTGGAGCTGCGCTTCGACCTGGCGGCGACGGACGCGCTGCCGCAGGTGTGGAAGGACCGGGCGCTGGAGCGGCTCGCGGGCCGGCTGACGGACGGCGTGATCTCCGTACGGGCCTCCGAGCACCGCTCGCAGTGGCGCAACCGGGAGACAGCGGCCGTCCGGCTGGCCGCTCTGCTCGCCGAGGCCACGGCACCGCCGCCCAAGCAGCGCCGGACGACGAAGATCCCGCGCGGCATCAATGAGCGGCGGCTGCGGAACAAGAAGCGGCGCGGCGACACGAAACGGGGCCGGAGCGGCGGCGGCTGGGACTAGCCGGCCCGGCGGCCGGACCCGGCCGGCCGAGTCCGGTGTACGCGCCCCTCCCGGGCGTCGGGACCTCGCTCCAACGCGCGCACCCGGGGGCGTACCCCCCTCGGGGGCATCCCGGACTCACCCCCGGACATGCGGACGCCGCCCGCCGGCAGAGCCGGCGGGCGGCGTCGCGAGCAACCCCGACGCGAACGTCAGTGGTTGTTGTGGTGGTTCGGAGTGACGTGGATCTCGGTCTCCTCCTCGTTGTCCGAGCAGTCCTGGAAGGCAGGCGAGAGAACCGGAACCGCGATGACCTCGACGTCGAGGCAGTTCAGCAGTTCGTTGTTCTGGACGAACTTGTCGCCGTCGTCGGCGTAGGCGCCGCCGGTGGCAGCGCCCGCGAGCGCGAGAGCCGTGAACGCGACGACGAGGGTCTTCTTCAGCTTCATGCTGTCATGTCTCCTTGACGAGAGAAGGGAAGGTCCGATAACCCCGGCCACGGTCGAGCGCCCGGAGAATCGGTTTCCGGAGCTCGGTCCCCAAGTGGCCGGTCCACCGGAAGGGTGGGAGTTACCTCCCACATCCGCGACATTAACTGACCGAATCCGCAATTCTGCGTTTTTGGCTGTCTGCGTGTCTTCCAGAAAACCACCGGGCGAGGTCATCGCCCGGTGAACAGTCTCCGAGCGGTTCAGGTATTGCTCCAGGCGGGTGGTTTCACGCCGGCGGCATCCAGTGGGTTCACACTTATGGGTGTGGAAAAGCGAAAGCCACCTGCTGGAGAGCCACTCGGGAACTCGGGTCGGCCATTTACGCTTGCCCGGCCTCGTTTGCGGCACAGCACTCGTCTTCGGTCGCCTGTGTTGTCGGCACCGTCCGGGGGGCTTCCCTGAAACACGATGTGGCGGCCGCGGGTTATGGGTCGGTGGCCGCTGCGGTATCGCATTCCAGTCATGCTGCGGGTGAGGCTAAGGGTAGAGGAGACGGTATGGCGTGCGTTGCCGTGACCCGTGAATATTATTCTACGCGGCATGGGGCCGTACCACCTGTAGAGGTTCGGGCCCATGCCGTCGCTGAAGCGAGAGAAAAGAACTATTAGGGTCCGGGAAGCGGCGGCGGTCGGTCAGGTACTTCCCTATTGGGATGGAGGCCGGGTCGGGGTGTCGGCCGTCGGGTGTGCAGTTCAGTCCAGCCGGCGGTAGCGGCCCTGGAAATACGTCAGGGGCCCGTCGGCGGTCGGGCCCAGCCGAGTGCTCAGCACCCGGCCGATCACCAGCGTGTGGTCGCCCGCCGGGACGCGCTGTTCCGTACGGCACTCCAGGCCGGCCAGCGCGTCGGTGACGAGGAGGGCCCCCGACAGCTCGCCGCGCTCATGCGGAATGTCCCGGAAGAGCAGTCCGTCACTGAGGCGGCCCTTCATCGCGAACCAGCCGGCCGTCCGGCGGTGGCTCTCGGGCAGTACGGAGACCGCCCAGAGCGGCTGCTGCTCCAGGAGCTCGTCCATCCGGGACCCGTTGCGAACGCTCACCATTACGAGCGGCGGGTCAAGTGACACCGACATGAACGCGGTCGCGGTCATGCCCGCGTCCTCGCCCCGCGGTCCGTCGTCCGGATCGTGCGCGGTCACCAGCACAACACCGGCCGCCAGCCGGGACATGGCGGCCCGGAACTCGTCGTCACTCACCCCCTCAGCATGGAGGATGGGCTCTTTGCGCGGGGGAGGACTCTGCTGCAACACGCCTCGCACGCTATCCGGGCGCCGGACCGGCCCGCATCGGGCCCGCGGCCCAGCCGCGGCCCACCCCGGGACCTACGCCGCAGGTCGGAGATTCTTCATCCGGATTTGCGTTCAAAAAGCATGAGGCGGGGCAGGTGGTCAACCGACAACCTCCTGGACCTTCCTGTGACTTGAGTCACAGGCGACAGGAATTGTTGACCCTGTGTACCGAGTGGGCAGCTCGCTGTGATTCAGTGGCCGTGGCAATCGGACGACAAGAATCCTGGAGTTTGCTGTCGAGGTCTCGGGGAGTGCGAGCGATGGAGGCCGAGTCGGAACCGTACGTCCGTCTTGCGACCCTGCGGCAGCTCCACCATGTCGTCGCGGATCTCAACACCGCGCGCAGCCTGGCAGACACCCTGCAGACGGTCGCCGACGGAGCCGTATCGGGTCTCGGGTACGAACTGGCGGCAGTGAATCTGGTCCGCCCCGACGGTGACCTCGTGGTCGCGGCCGTCGCAGGCAGCGCGGGCGCCGAGGCGCTCATGGCGGGCCGCGTCGGATCCCGCGAATCCTGGGAGCGCCGGCTCGCCATGGGCACCCGCTGGGGCGGGCTGCGTTTCATACCGCACACCGAGGGCTGGGCCCTCGACGACGACGACGTACCGCAGTGGCACAGCGGCGGCCCCGAGCCGCGCTTCGCCGACGAGTGGCACCCGATGGACCGGCTGCTCGCCCCCATGTACTCCTCCAGCGACGAGCTGCTCGGCGTCGTCGCCGTGGACAAGCCCCGCAGCGGGCGCCGGCCCGGCCCCTGGGGCCGCGAGGCCCTCCAGATGTACGCCTTCCAGGCCGCCATCGCGATCAGCAACTCCCGGCTGCGCGCCAATATGCAGCGCGCCCTCGTCCGCCTGGAGCGCGAGCAGCAGGCCCTGCGCGCCAGCGAGGAGAGCTTCCGGCAGGCGTTCGAGTACGCGCCGAGCGGCATGGCCATCGCCGAGATGGGCGGCGACCAGCACGGCCGGCTGCTGCGCGCCAATGACGCCCTCTGCCGGCTGCTCGGGCGCCCCGCCTCCAGCATGCGCCGGCACTCCTTCTCCGACCTCGTCCATCCGGAGGACGTCGGGCTGCTGCTCCGTACGTCCGCCGAGGGCGGCCGGGCCGAGCTGCGGCTGGCCCGGCGCGACGGCTCGTACCTCTGGGTGTCCCTGCGGAACTCCGTCGTCGCCGACGCCGCCGACGGGCCGCGTTTCCTGCTCACCCACGTCGAGGACATCGAGGAGCGCAAGCGGCACGAGCTTCAGCTCGCCCACCGCGCCAGCCACGACTCCCTCACCGGGCTGCCGAACAGCGCAGAGCTACGGTCCCGGCTCGGCGCCCGGCTCTGCGCCCGCCCGCCGTCCCGGAACGGCACCTCCAGCGCCACCCTGGACGTCGCGGACGGCAGCGAATACGGCCCCGCGGCGGTCGTCGAGACGGACGAGAACGGCTTCCGGTCCGACGGCTTCGACGCCCCCTTCGGGGGCCCGCCGGGCATGGGGCTCTTCGACGGCCATGTGCACACCATCGCCCCCGAGGAGAGCGGGACGGACGACGGCAGCAAGGGCCTCGCGGTGCTCTTCTGCGACCTCGACGGCTTCAAGTCGATCAACGACCGGTTCGGGCACCACACGGGTGACGCCGTCCTCATCGAGGTCGCGCGACGGCTGACGCACGGCGTACGGGACGGCGATACGGTCGCCCGGCTCGGCGGCGACGAGTTCGTCGTCCTCGCCGACGGGCTCGGCCGCGCGGACGCGCAGGACCTCGCGGTCCGGCTCCGCAACGCGATCATCCCGCCGATCCGCGTCGACGGGCGCGCGGTCCGGGTGGGCGCCAGCTTCGGCATCGGCTGGGCGGGTTGCGGGATGTCCACGGAGGAGGTGATCCGGTCCGCGGACCAGCGGATGTACATCGAAAAGCGGTCCAGGTCGGGGCGGACCCACCGCCGGGCGGGCTGACAGCCGGGGCCGACCGGTCCGACCACCGGCCCGACCGACCGCGATCGCCCGGTGGGCCGCCTGTCCGCGCCGGGGTCGCGCCCGGGGCCCGCAGGAGGCCGTATCAGGAGCCGCCCCGGGTGGGACTCACCACATCGGAGAGGCGCCCCGCGGAGCCCGGCACGTGCACGAGCGGGGGTTTTGTCCGGGCGCGCCGACCCGCAAGCCGGGCACCGCGGCGGGCGTGGAACGAGGGCCGTGGTAAGCGGGTAGGCTCGGCCGATCGGCCACCGGCCGGTATTGATCGAACATGAACATTGGCCATCCGGACAGCACAGGCCCTTATCAAGGCCACCCCGCCGCTGATAGGAGCTGTCCAGGCGTTGTGGACACGGCGCCATCGGCTCGGACACCAGTTGGGGAGTGACAGGGGATGACGGCCGGTAATAATGGCGCGGGCACGCCTGAGAACGACGACCCGTTCGCGTACCTTTACCGCTCGGAGGGCGGCGAGGGCGCAGCGAACGGCGCGGCGAGCGACGGCAGCAGCGCTCAGTACGGCCGCCCGGCCCAGCAGCCCGGCGTGCCCCGCACGTCGTACAACCAGGTGCGGCGGGTCGGGGAGCGCCAGTACGGCGGCCAGCAGGCTTCGTACCAGCCCGGCTACGGGCCGCCGCGCAGCCAGCAGCCCGTCGGCCACGCGCAGAGCCCCAACCCGGCCTACGCGGCCCCCGAGACCCTCCCCG
>DOWQ01000714.1:0-3644 GCA_003519485.1 Streptomyces sp.
CGCCGCCCGCGCGGCGCGCGGCGCCGTGCCGCGCAGCAGCAGGGGCAGCGCGGCGTTCTCCCAGCCGGTGAGCTCGGGGACGAGCTGCGGCTCGGTGTCGATCCAGCCGAAGCTCTCGCGCCGCAGCCGCTCACGGGCCGGCGCCCCGAGGGGGTGCACCGGCGCACTGTTGAACCACACCTGCCCGCTGTCCGGCACGAGCTGGCCGGACAGGCAGCGCAGCAGCGTCGTCTTGCCACTGCCCCGGGGTCCGCTGACGGAGAGGATCTCGGCTTCCCGGACGCCGAGGGACACCCCGGCGAGAGCGGGCGTGCCGCTGTGCGCGCAGTGCAGGGCGCGTGCCCGGAGCACGTCGTTGTCCGGCGGGGCAACCATGTGGAGCACCTCGGCTTCTCAGGACGAGTCGGTCCCAGGAACGGTAGATACTCCAGAGCCCGTCGGCCTCCCGTACGGCGCAACAGCCACTCATATTCGTCCGATCGGATGGTTGGCCGGGCTGATTGTCGGTCAATCGGCCCGCACCCCGGGGTCGGGCGCGGCCTGACTGTGTTCGGCCCGCACTCCGGACCGTGACGCCGGCACGTACTCCGCCCGCGCTCAGGGCGCGCCCCGGTCGCTCCGTCCCCACCCTCCTGCCGGCGGGGCTCAGCCTTCGGAGGTGTGGGTCGGGGCGAACATGCGGAGCAGCGCCGGCAGCACCACGACGGAGGGGCCCGGCGCGGCGAGCGCGGCCGACAGATCCTCGCGCAGCCGGTCCGGCGTGGTCCGTACGGCGGGTACGCCGAACGACTCGGCGAGCGCGGTGAAGTCGGGGCGGGCCAGCTCGGTGCCGGTGGCCTGCCCGAAGGCGTCCGTCATGTACTCGCGGAGGATGCCGTAGCCGCCGTCGTCGACGATCAGCCAGGTGACGGAGAGATCGTACTGGCGTGCGGTGGCCAGCTCGGCGAGCGAGTACATCGCGCCGCCGTCACCGGAGACGGCCAGCACGGGGACCGTACGGTCCGCGGCGGCGGCGCCGAGTGCGGCCGGGAAGCCGTAACCGAGGCCGCCCGCGCCCTGTGCGGAGTGCATGGCGCCCTCGCGCGGGTCGAAGGCGGACCAGGCCCAGTAGCCGAGGATCGTCATGTCCCAGAAGCTGGGGGCGGCGTCGGGCAGGGCGTCGCGGACCGCGCGGAGCACGCGCTGTTCGAGCTCCAGGCCCTGGGCGTCGATCCGCTGCCGTACCCGGTCCAGCAGCGCGGCGGCGGCCCGGCCCGCGCCGCCCCGCGGACGGGGCCCGACAGCCGAGGCGAGGGCGTCCAGAGCGAGCCGCGCGTCGGCGTGGATGCCGAGCGCGGGGTGGTTGGACTCCAGCTTCCCGAGGTCGGCCTCGATCTGCACGAGCCGGCCGCGCGGCGCGCAGGTCCCGTAGTTCGTGGAGAGTTCGCCGAGGCCCGAGCCGACGACCAGCAGGACGTCGGCGTCCGCCAGGAAGTCGGTGGTGTGCCGGTCCTCCAGCCAGGACCGGAGTGAGAGGCGGTGCTCCCAGGGGAACGCGCCCTTGCCGCCGAAGGTCGTGGCGACCGGCGCGTCCAGCGACTCCGCCAGCGCGCGCAGCCCGGCCTGCGCCCCGGCACGTACGACGCCGCCGCCGGCCAGGATCACCGGCCGCTCGGCATTCTCCAGGAGTCGTACGGCTTCGGTCACCAGTTCGGGGCGCGGAACGAGCGGGCGGGGCGCGAGCGTTGCCGCGAGGGCCCCTACCGGCGGCACGCCGGCCGGTTCGAGCAGCACGTCCTGCGGAATCTCGACCCACACCGGGCCGCGCGGGGCTTCGAGCGCGGACCCCCAGGCGGCGGCGAGCGCCGACGGGATCTGCGAGGCCGCGCGGACCGTGTGCACGGACTTCACGATGTCCCGGAACGACGCCTGCTGGTCGGTCAGCTCGTGCAGATAGCCCCTACGGCCGCCGCCGAGCCCGGCCGTCGGCACCTGGCTCCCGACGGCCAGCACGGGGGCCGACGCGGCCGCCGACTCCTGGAGCGCGGCCAGGGTCAGCAGCGCGCCGGGACCGGTGGACACCAGCAGCGGCGCCACGCGCCCGGTCACCCGCGCGAACGCGTCGGCGGCGAAGCCCGCGTTGTTCTCCACCCGCAGCCCGACGAAGTCCAGCGACGAGCGGCGCAGCGCGTCGAAGACCCCCAGTGGTGGACATGACCGCGGACAGTGCGGCGGCGAGCACCAGGCCCTTCACGCCGACCGGCAGGGCGTCCTTCACGATGGTCGCGAAGGCGTCGTCGGCGTTGGCGAGCGTCGGGTAGAGCACCTTGGCCGCCGTGCCGATGACGGCCCCGGCCAGGGCGTACACCAGGCAGTAGGTGCCGGCCACCGTGCCGCCGAGCTTTGCCACCCGGTCGCCGCGGGCCGTGAACACGCGCTGCCAGATGTCCTGGCCGATGAGCATCCCGAAGGAGTAGATCAACACGTAGGTGAAGACGGTCTGCGCGCCGATGCTCATGGGGGAGAAGTAGCTGTCCGGGAGTGCGGCCCGCATCCCGTCGAAGCCGCCGGCCTTGACCACCGCGATCGGCAGCAGCAGGAGCAGCACGCCCACGGTCTTGACCACGAATTGCACCATGTCCGTGAGGGTGATGGACCACATGCCGCCGAGCGTCGAATAGCAGACGACGATGGCGCCGCCGAGGACGATCGCGAGCACCCGGTCCAGCCCGAAGATCACGTCGAAGATCGTGGCGTAGGCGATCGTCGAGGTGACCGAGAGCATCAGCGTGTACGCTCACATGACGACGCCGGAGATCAGCCCGGAGGAGCCGCCGTAACGCAGGTCCAGCATCTGGCTGACGGTGTAGACCTTCAGGCGCGAGATGCGGGCAGAGAAGAAGACGCTCAGCGCCAGCAGCCCGAAGCCGATGCTGAACACCAGCCAGGCGCCGGAGAGCCCGTACTGGTAACCCAGGCCGACGCCGCCGATGGTCGACGCCCCGCCGAGGACGATCGCGGCCATCGTGCCCGAATACATGAACGGGCCCAGCCTGCGGCCCGCGACCAGGAAGTCGCTCTTGGACTTGGCGCGGCGCATGCCCCACCAGCCCATCGCGAGCATGCCCACGAGATAAATGATGATCACTGCGTAGTCGACGGCCATGGGGCGCGCTCCTCGGTCCGGGGGAGGGACGAGACGGGACGGGCGGGGATCGGGGACGGGATCGGGGCCGGGATCGCGGGGTGCCGATCGGGGCGGGACGGGAGAGGGCTTGTCGGGGTGACCCTAGGAGCCCGGCAGGTGGCCGGAAAGTGTACGTTTCCTCCACCCGGGGATCCCTGGACAGCCGAACCATCCACCGAGGCCCGTATGAACGAGCTACTGCCACCGACCGTGCCCGTGCCGCTGTCCGTGCTCCTCGGCGACCCCGGGCTCGGCCTGCGCCGGCTCGCCGGGCCGGGCGGCGAGGTCTCCGTCCACTCGGTCCACACCAGCGAGATGGCGGACCCGGTGCCCTATCTCCTTGGCGGGGAACTGCTGCTCAGCGCCGGGGTGCACACCCCGCCCGCGGCCCGCGACCCCGGCCCGGCGGCCCGCTGGGAGCGCTACGTCTGCCGGACGGTGGAGGCGGGCGCGGCGGCGCTCGGCCTCGGGATCGCAC
>DOWQ01000714.1:3655-3843 GCA_003519485.1 Streptomyces sp.
ACCTCGTGGACGCCTGTGATCGGCACGGGCTGTCGCTGGTCGAGGTGCCGCGCGGGACGCCGTTCACGGCCGTGGCGCACACGATGTGGCAGGCGGTGGCCGAACGACGGCACCGCGGGCTGCGCCGCGCGGCAGAGGCCCAGCAGGCACTCGCCGCCGCCGCGGCCCGGCCGCATCCGGAGGCCGCC
>DOWQ01000374.1:0-5993 GCA_003519485.1 Streptomyces sp.
GCCGGCGGGGGCGGATCCGGTCGTGCGGTGACCGGACGGGACCCGCGCTCACGGCGTCGGCCGGCCGGGTGGGCGGGGTCGCGGCGTCTGCACTCTTCGTCCCCCTCGTACTGAACGTCACCCGTACGGTCTGCGCACAGCACCCTACATCGGTACTCCCGTTCACTCCGTGCCGTATACCCACACGCACCGTCCGTACGGGCCGCTCCCGTCCCGCCGTCATCCCTACGGCCGCCGTCGCCCCGACCGGTGGGCGTCCAGCAGCTGCCGGCTCGCGACCGTGAAGGGGTGCTCGGGGCCCAGGCCGCGTTCCCGCCGCTCGACGACGTCGGTCATCAGCGCGATCCCCTCGTCCACGTGTCCGAGCGCGGTCCGGGTCCGGGAGAGGAGCTGCCGGGCGGCGAGCACGATCGGGTACTCGGGCCCGAAGCGCCGCTCATACGTCTCGGCGACCTGCCGGATCTCACGGTCGGCCTCCTCGAAGCGGCCCAGGAGGTACAGCGCCCACGCGTGGTTGTGCCGGGCGCCCAGGGTCACGGTGTGGTCGGGGCCGAGGAGCCGGTCGCACTCCGACGGCAGCGTGAGCAGTGTGCCGCCCTCCTCGGTGACCACGTCGGCGGCGGGCAGCATCTCCAGCAGGCCGGCGCGGGCCCGCAGGGTCAGCGGATGCGCGGGGCCCAGCGCCGAGCGCCGCCCGGCGACGGTGTCGCGGAGCAACACGACGGATTCCTCGCGTCTGCCGAGGTTCGCCAGTACGAGCTGGAGGCCGTAGCCGCTGTCCGTGGTGTCGGGGTCGTCGGCGCCGAACAGCCGCTCCTGGGCTTCCCGGACCGCGCGGAGCGCCGCTTCGGCCTCGGCGTACCGGCCCAGCCGGAACAGTGCCCGCCCTGCCCTGGAGCGGGCGGCGAGGATCGTGCGGTGGTCCGCGCCGAGGAGGCGCTGTGCGAGGTCCGCGGCGTTTCGGGCGGTCTCCCAGGCCAAGACGTAGTCACCGGTCCGGTGCAGGGCGACGGACAGCCGCGTCGCGACGGCCAGGGCGTCGGCGGCGGACGGCCCGCCGACGCGCCCCAGCAGGGCCAGCGCGTGAGGTACCAGCGGGCGCAACCGGGGATCGTGCGGACCGGCGTCGGGTACGCCGGGCACGGCCGCGTCGAGCAGCCGGACGGCTGTCGTGTCGAGGGCCGGCACCAGGTCCGCGGGGGTCGCCGCCGAGACGCTGTCGAGCAGGATGCCGTGACTGTGTACGCAGCGTGCGCCGGCGGCGTCGACCAGTTCGGACAGCGACTGATCGAGGAGGGCTCTGAGGGCCGTCTCGGTGCGGGCACGGGGCAGTACGGCACCGATGTCGGCGTGGTTGAGCAGAGTCAGCGGCAGCGGCTCTGCGGCGAACCGGGCCAGCAGTCTGAGCAGGGCCGCCGCTTCGGGCAGTCCGCGCGCGTCGAACGCGTCGAGGGTGAGCTGCCAGGTCAGGCCGACCAGATGCCGGGGGTCCGCTTCGGACAGCGCGTCGGCTCCCCGGTCGATCAGGTGGACCCGTTCGTCCGAGTCGAGCTGGTCCCCGTAGGTGTCCATCGTCCAGGGTGCGATGACCTGGCGGGAGAGGAAGCCGCCCGCCAGGGTGAGGGCGAGGGGCAGCCGTCCGAGCCGGTCCGCGACCCTCGCCGCCTGCTCGGTCGTACCGCTGTGCGGTGCGAGGTCGCGCAGCACGAGCGCGGCGTCCTCTCGGGGCAGTACGCCGATGTACTGCAGTTCAGCGCCCGGCCACCACCGGGCTGCCGCTCGCCGGGTGGTCACCAGGACGGTGCCGCGGGGGCTGGTGCGCAGCCAGTCGCCGTCCCGCAGGATCTCCGGCTCGTCGGTGTTGTCCAGGACCAGCAACCAGGGTTCGGCGGAACGGTCGAGATACGTCCAGGCGAGATCGGCGGCAGGTCTGAGGCCGTTGCGTGCGGCGAGCAGTTCGCTGTCGTCCGCCCCTCGGTCGGCGGCGACGGCGAGCATGCCTGCGCGCAGGCTCGCGCGGTCGGAGGCGTTGACCCACAGGCCCACCCGGCCCGGTTCTCCGGTGATCTCCTGGAACAGGGCGCAGGCGACCGCCGTCTTGCCCGAGCCGCCCATGCCGTACAGCACGTAGACCCGGCCGACGCGCTCCGCCCCGACGCTCGCCCGCAACCGTTCCATCACCTCGCTGCGGTCGCGGAGCGCGACGGGGGGCCGGCCGACCGCCGGGCGTCGCACCGAGTCCGGTCCGCCGTGCTCCGGCCCGCCACCGCCGTAGTGGTGGTGGTGCTCGCTGATGTGCTGGTCGCCCCGCGACTGGTAGACGCGTCCCTGGTCCTCGGCGTGGCCGTCCGTCCCGCCCGTCATCGCTCTGCGATGTGCTGGTCACGTCCCGCTTGGTAGACCCGGGCCTGACCGGACGCGGTGGCGTGCTGGGTGATCTGCCGGGCGGCCGAGCCATCGGGATCGAGTTGGTCCAGCAGTGCGCGCAGTTCCTCGACGGCGGCGGGCCGGGCGACGAGCAGCCGCCGCACCATCCCCTGCCACTGAAGCCGCAGTTCGTCCAAGGTCTCCTGGTCGTCCGCGGCCGCGGCGGCCAGCACGTCCTCGCGACCGGCCTCCAATTCGGCGGCGACGGTCTCGGCGCGCTCGGGTTGCGTCCGGCGCCAGAGCTGGGTGATCCCGTCACGCACACGGTGCCAGGCATCGGTCGCCATCAACGCGACCAAGGTGGTCCCCGCGCTCTGCGCGAGCAAGGCCACTTCTGCGTCCACAGCCGCCCCTCCGTTCACCCGATTTTGCGACAGCGCAGACGGCAGGTGTCACCCGTCAGTCGTTGGCGTGATCTTCATCGCGATCAATATCATTCCACCCCTGAGCGACAGGGAACAAGGAGCAATCAATCCTCGCCAATACCCTCATGGACCGGGCCTGACACGTGGTCAGGCAGGCGAGTTGCACGCTACAGTGAGGCCTCCTGACCGATCGGGGGGCACTGGAAATGGCCAGACCATGGGAAGCGGATCCGGACACGACTTTCAAGCAACGCCTGGGGAAAACACCCCAGGAACTGGGAAACACCACCGGAACTCCTGACTGCCCGGACATCTGGGAACTCGCCAACGGCGACATCGCCGTCATCGGCCGGGACCTCACCCAGTCACTCGGCAGGAACCTGCCCGACGGCGTCTCGATCGGTTCGGACGAACGCCTCGTGGTCATCCCCAGGAACATGCTCATCGCGGCGAAGCCGGACATCCCGAGTGTTTGACTCCTTCCCGGGTGGTGCCTCCGAACGCCTGGACCGCCCCACGTACCACGCTGACCTCGGCCGGATCTACTCCAGCGGGATCGGCTTCCTCAACAAGCTCGAGCGCGGCCAGCACTTCCAGGAGCGCGGCTTCCCGAGCTGGGAGGCCTTCGCCGGCGGCGACTGGGAGAGGGCCCTGGCCCTGGCCGACGAGAGGCGCGAGGACTACGCCCGGGAAATCCGGCGGGCGTCGGGACTGGGCGTCACGCACCGCCGCCTCCGGGTGGTGGAATTACCGGTGACGCCGTACGTGCAATGGGAGTTGTTCGTCCTGCGCGTGCGTGTGGACGTGGGCGACGCGATCAAGATTATCGACGCTCGTGACCTTTCCAGCATTGAGCGGAATCGCTTGGTTCCAGAAGTAGTGATTCTCGGCGATGTGGTCATGTACGAGGTCGTGTACGACGAGGACGGAAATGCGGCGGGAGCCAACCGCTATACGGACAGCTCATTGATCCGGGAAACCAACGCCGGGTTCGATGCGCTGTATGAGCGTGGCGAGGGGTTCTACGATTTCCTCGACCGGGAGATCGTTCCGCTGGCCCCGCCGCGGGTCTCCGGTGCTCCGACGGGTTTTCGCGGGTCGCGGTGATCGGCGAGGCGGGGTGGCGAGCGAGCCCCCATGCCGACCGATCACCGCCCCTGCGGCGATGACGGGAACGCCCGCCGCATCGGCCGCCTCTTCGGCAGTCAACAGGGCACTCGCGGCGTCAGGGGTTCGTCCAGCTTGCGGGCAGTGGTGTCCTGGCCGAGCTGTTCAGCGTGTGTTGGAACGGAAGTCTCGTGGTCTTCCACGACTTCGCCGTCCACGACTTCCCCCTCCATCACTCGGTGCGACGGTGACGGTTCCGCCAGCGGCAGGCCGGCGAGGTGCTTCTTGAGCCTCTTGGCCATCGGAAGATAGGTCGCAAAAGTGAGCGTGCCAGAGACAGCAGCCCCTATGAGAGGGATGGCCTTCGAGACGCTCTTCGCGAACGACTGCTTCGTCATCTGGACGCCGAGGTAAGCCGCGACCTTTTTCACTATCGGGTAGATGACACCCTTGGTGAGTGCCTTCTGGGGCAGCTTCTTGGCGACCTGCTCCGCCATCATCCCGGCGACCTTCCCCACGGCGGCGTTCGCCGACTGGGTGCCGAACATCACGCCGAAGAACAGCGTGAGCACCCCCATGGTCGCGTCGTCGGCGTCATCGCCCTCGTCGGAGAACAGATCGGGCCAGCTGTAGAGATAGGCGAGCTTCTGCGCGATGCGCAGCATGTGGCCGAAGTACTGGGCCGTGTCGGCCGGAACCGTGGCGGGAAGGGCGAAGACGCCGGGTATCCCGGCGGCGGCGGAGAGGGCGCTGACCTTGGCCGTCTCGTAGCGGATGGAGTCGTTGGCCGCTTTCTCCAGAACTTCGACGGTGATACCCGCCGCCGCGGGGGTCTCTTCGATCGCTACGCGGATCTCGTCCTCGGTGCAATGGCGCGCGAGCGCCGTCCGGAGGTACGCCTCCCGGTTGATACGCACACCGGGGAGCTTGGCTGCCCCCACCAGCACCGCGGAGAAGCGCGATTCGGGGCTCTATCCCTTTACCCTGGTTCATGGCAGGAACCTACAGTAGCTCCGCCTTCCATGGGCCGGGCTGAGCCGGCTCCGTTGAGACCTCGTTGTGTGCGTGGCGGTGGCCTACGGGCCTGGTCCACCCACGATGCCGATCGCCACCCGGGAAGGCGACCGCCGCCGCGAACCGAGCGCCTGTGGGCGGACGTTGTTTGGCGTAACAGCCTTCGCCGGCGCGGGCACCCGGCGAGCAAGGCGCCGAGTCTGCTGAAGGTGCGCTGTGCGGGCGGGATGCGCAGGGCCCTCGGCAAGCGCACGCCCGCCGGAGGGACCCACGATCGGCGCCACCTCTGTCAGCGTGCCGCGAACTCGATGAAGGCGGCCCACGCCGTGGGTTCTACGGTTAGGGCGGCGCGGGTTATGTCCTTGGAGTCGCGGACGTGGACCGTGGCGGGGCGGATGGCGACCTCGACGCATTCGCCGCCCGAGCCTGTGCTGTAACTGCTCTTGAACCAGGCCGACTCAGGTACCGGCTTTATGAGCTGTTGGGCGTTCATCTCTCTCCAAGCAACTTTTCGACGACGGCCAGCGACTCGCGCGGAGTGAGCGCCTGGGCCCGAAGAATGCCGTACTGCTCCTCGATCTCCCGTACCTGCCTCCGCTCCGTGTAGAGACGGCTGTCCTTGTACGCCTCCACGTAGGTGATCCTCTGCCCTTCATGCGTCTCGATCAAGGTGAAGGGACCTTCCAACCCAGCATGCTCGTCCCGCTCGATCGGCATCACCTGGATTTCAACGTTGCGGCGGTGCCCGTACAACAGAATCTGTTCCAACTGGCCCTGCATCACGGCCTGTCCACCGAGCGGTCGCCGTAGAACGAACTCCTCGATGACAAAGCTGATGGTGGGCGTCGGGGTCCGGGAGAAGGCTTCCTGGCGGGCCAGGCGAGCCGCGACCCGCTGGTTGATGGTCTCCTCGCCCAGCAGCGGCCGCCACATGGAGAACACCGCTCGAGCGTAATCTTCTGTCTGCAACAGACCTGGTACTGCCTTCGTCGCGTACACATGCAGGGCTGCCGCCTTGGCCTCCAACCTGGCCGCGTCCCGAAAGAACGCCGGATACTGAGCCCGAGCTACCTCCTCCTT
>DOWQ01000374.1:6068-10196 GCA_003519485.1 Streptomyces sp.
ACGCACAGCATGCCCGTCCCGACCTCGTATTCCGGCTGCTGAACCTCGTCGTCCACGCCACAGCTCCTCTCGTACAGCCGCCCAGTCAGCCAACTCGGGGCCCGGGAACCGGTCACGCCGAACACCGCGTACAAGCGCATCGCCCGCGTGTACAGCCCGTACCCGTCAGCGCATCGCTCCTGGTCAACGCTACGCAGAGTCCGCGACTGTTGACCCTATGAAGTCAGAAACTCCCCTGAACGGGCATATGCCACAGCGTTCCGCACCCACACGCGAATTCACCATGCGCTTCACCTCGACGCCGCGCGGTGCCCGCCTGGCCCGCCGACTCGTCTCGCTCCGCCTGAACGACTGGGGCCACCCGTACACGACTCCGGTCAACGAGACGCTCACCCTCATCACGGCCGAACTCACTGCCAACGCCGTACGCCACGGCCACGTCCCCGGCCGGGACTTCCACGTTCAACTCACCCTGGCCGAGGACATCGTTCGCATCGAGGTGACTGACACCCGTGCCGAGAAACAGCCTCCGGCCAGTACCCCGGCGACCGACTCGCTTTCCGAGTCCGGCCGGGGCCTGCTGCTGGTCGCCGCCCTCGCGGACGACTGGGGCGTCAGCCCTCGCCCAGCAGCCCCGGGCAAAACGGTGTGGGCGCAGATGCACGTGCGGACCCAAGGCCACCCGCTCACGCACCGGGTGGCCATTGAACCGACGGACCTCGATCTACTCCTGGCTACTGCTTCGCTGCTGCGCGACGACCCCGGGTCGCAGCCGGAGGACGCCAGCCACGGAGGTCGTCGTCCGTGAGTCCGTGCTCGCCCTGCTTCTGCTGGCGGTAACCGGCGAAGAAGTCCGCCGGGGAGCCGCTGTAGAGCATGTCGAAGTCGTTGTGCCACTGGGACAGCCACGGCTGGAGTTCCAGCAGGCCGGCGAGGAACGGCGTGATCTCCTCGGCGGTCAGTGCGGTGTTGGTGAAGTACGTGGCGAGGGCCTGCGCCTGCTCCCGGTGGTCCCAGCCGGCCCACCCGTACAGCTCGGGGGTGGCGGCGTTGGACTGCCCGTAGGAGATGAACCGCTCCTTGGGCACGTCGAGCTTGCCGCGCGCCTTCCAGTAGGAGGGGCGGAGGAAGTCGGCCGAGGTGTACTTCGGCGGCACGGGGATGGAATCTCGGATCTTCCGCTTGGCGGGCTCGTCGGGCGCGGCGTCCTCCTTGCGCTGGAGGTCCCACACCTCTTCCCAGTCGGCGCGCTTCTTCAGGCCGGAGGGCTTGTAGCGCAGGGCGGAGAGGAACGGCACGTGCTCGTCGGTGATCAGCTCGGCGACGACCTTCGCGAGTTCCTTGCGGGGCGCGTAGAGCTTGGCGACGGAGACAAAGTCCTCGTCACGGGAGAGCGCGTCGGTGAGACGGGCCAGAGTGAGGATGGTGGGCTGACCGTTCTCGTCGAACCAGAGGACGCGGTTCTCCAGCCGGTCGAGCAGCCAGGAGCGGAGAGCCTTCTCCTGGAGCGCGTCCCAGCCTTCGGTGGCCCAACGTCGCTTATACTCGGGGCGCTCGACCATGCCGATGGCGCGGTTCGACTCGATGGCGTCGATGCGCTTTTGGACGACCTCGCGGTAGACGGCGGGCCAGTGGGTGGGGATCTCAGTGATGGGCGCAAACTTGTGGTTGTGATGTCCAAACCACGACGTTTTGACCTCGCCGCGTTCCACCTTGCGGGCCAGCACGATCGCGAAGGCACGTTCGGCTGGGGCCACTGCAGGAATATCCTCAGCGGGCGCAGTGACTTCCTGATCGAGGAGGCCGTAAAGAGCGTAGACCTGCCAGTCCAGTTCTTCTTGGGTGGCAATCATGCGGCCCCGGGTGGCCTCCCACTTCGCCCGGTTCTCACGAAGAACAGCCGCAGTGGGTACACCGCTTGACGCGACAGCGGAGGGGCTAGCCGCAACCAGCGCCCGAGCAAGGCTGTCCAGAGAAATCCCAAGCGCCAGGGGGAAATCAGAGGGAAGCGGAAACTCCTCCAGTTTGGTTCCCGTGAACTCGAAGCGATGTTCCCAAGGTTCATCCGCTCCGGCTACATCGGCACCGGGTCGCCCCTTGTCATGACTGACCTGCCGCAGCCAGAACCCAGCCGTGGAGCTATTGAGCAGTCCGAGCAACTGCAGGTGCTCCTTCTCACTCGCCCCCTCCCGCAACTTGATCACCGGAGCGGACTGCTTGAACACCTTCCCGCCCCGATCCAACACGAAGTGGTTATGCGTCGCGACAAAAGCGAACGTCAACGACAACGGGGTCCGGTAGCGCTCGGCGACCCATCGGTACCAAGCCCACCACGGTTTCCCTTGATCCTGCTGCGACTTGCCGTCAAAGTCCACGGTGGATCGCAGGTGACCGCGTACCTTCCACAGCCACCGGCCCCAAGAGCTGGCCTCGTCGTACGGCAGCGGTTTCAGGTCAGCACTGTACGGAGTAATTGCACTCTCGACGGCATCCACACTCCAGTCGCGGATGACTTCACCAATCACCAGCGGGCGGGCAAGCTCAGCGTCGACGCCCTGACGCTGCAGCGCAGAGCGGTCGCTAATGAAGGCATCGTCCTGGCCCGGGAAGCTGGCGAAGCCGATGTCCCGCGAGAGTTCTGAACGCAGCTTCGCGACGGCTGTCCCTTCAATGGACGAGTTCAGTTCCAGACCACCGTCGGCCAGGATCCAGGGCTGCTTCCCGAAGTACTTCTTACGATCCAAGTCGTCTACAGACACCCACTGGCTCACCGAACCGGGCTTGTCGATCTGCTCCACAATCGCTTGCCAGACCAGCCCTTCCGCGGCATTTTCCGGAGCGGACGGCTCACCCTGAACACTTCGAACGGTCCGGATAACCGGCGATCGCCCGTCACCCCCTCGCTGCCTGCCCACGAGGATGACCGTCGGAGTCCCGTGCCCCGGAATGTACGCGCCCGAGGTGTCGATGACCTCGGTCAGTTCCACCGCGTGCCCGAAGTAGCCCTCGATGAGCTGAGTCCCGAACTCCCGCTTCATGAACGAGTTCGCGGTGATCTGTCCGACCAGGCCATACCCGTGCCCCTCAACATCCCCGCGCTTGGCTAGCTCAAAGAACCGCTGGGCGAATGGCACCGACAACGCGTACTTGCCCGCGCACGCCGGATACAGCTCCCGGTAAAGAACATTGAGCGTCTTGTCCTTGACCGTAATGTACGGGGGGTTGCCCACCACCACGTGATACCGTCCCGGCCGCAGGATGTCCGGGTAATCGTTCGCGTCTTCCGTGGCGTACTTGAATTCCGCCAGCTCATCCACAAAGTCCTCGTCCACCCCGCCGAACAGATTTCCCTGCTGGGAGCGACGCGACTTGATCAGCGAGTCACCTACCGCTAGACGCACAGGCCACTCGTAGTTCGCCGCCTCCACCAGCGTCCGCACACCACCCGCCGCCATCGCGGCAACCAGCAAACGGAACCGAGCAATGGCCACAGCGAACGGGTTGACGTCGACCCCATGCACGGATTTCAGCGCAGACGCTACCCGCTCATGCACGTCCTTCCCCGGCTGCTCCTCCCCCCACAGCCGCACCAACCGCCGAAACGCCCCGAGCACAAAGTGCCCCGACCCGCACGTGGGGTCGATCATCTTCAGTTCCTCGTACCCGAACTCCCGCACCGCCGGATTCATCGTCCGGTCGAGGATGAACTCCTCCACGAACTCCGGCGTCTGAAGCAGCGCATACGTCTTCCGCGCGAGCTCGCTCAGGTCCTGGTACAGGTCACCCAGGAACCGCGTGTCCCACCCCTCCGTACCGTCCTCGTTCAGCGGGTCGGTGAAGTCATGGACGAGGACGCCCGCCTCGTCCCTCCCCCGCCAGAACTCGACCAGCTCCCGCGCGCCGTCATGCGAGAGCGGCACCTGGTGCAGCGGGTTGTGCCGCTTGTTGAAAAGCAGCCGTCCCGCCTGCCCCTGCCCCAGTTCCTCGAACGCCTTCTCCAGCCACCCCCGGTACGTCGGGTCTTCGTCCGACTCCACATACGCGTCGTACCGTGACTCCGCCAGCTCGCGCCGGTCACCGTCCGGTCCCGTCAGGTACGGCTCCCGGATCAGCCGGTTGTCCTCGCAG
>DOWQ01000622.1 GCA_003519485.1 Streptomyces sp.
CACCGCGCCGCCCGCCCCTGCCTTTGCCCCTGCCCTTCCCCCGCTCCCGCTCCCGCTCCCGCCGCGCCCCGGCGCCCCCCGTGCGTTGCAGCGCCTCGGGGGCCGCGTCGCGGCCGGGGCGGCCGCCCCGGGAGCCGTCCCTGGTGACGTCGGAGCCGTTCATCGGCGCCCCTTTCCGCGTACGGCCGGTGAGCCGAGGAAGGCGGCGGTGATGCCGCCGAGGAGGGTGAGGGCCGCGACGCCCGCGTGCTTCCACATGGCTGGCAGGTCGCGGGTGGTGACGATGGGGTCCGGCGGCAGCCCGTAGACCTCGGGTTCGTCGAGCAGCAGGAAGAACGCGCCGTCGCCGCCGACGCCGTCCTCCGGGTCGTGTCCGTACAGCCGGGCGTCGGTTACGCCGGCCTCGTGCAGTCGGACGACGCGCTCGGCGGCCTTCTCGCGCAGCTCGTCCAGCGGGCCGAACTGGATGGACTCGGTGGGGCATGCCTTGGCGCAGGCGGGTTCCTGGCCGGCGCCGAGCCGGTCGTAGCACATGGTGCACTTGAAGGCGCGGCCGTCGTCCGGGCGCTGCTCGATGACTCCGTACGGGCAGGCCGGTACGCAGTAGCCGCAACCGTTGCAGATGTCCTCCTGGACGACGACGGTGCCGAACTCCGTACGGAAGAGCGAGCCCGTCGGACAGACGTCGAGGCAGGCGGCGTGCGTGCAGTGCTTGCACACGTCGGATGACATCAGCCAGCGCAGCTCGGTCCGGCCTTCCGGCTGCGGGACCTCCGCGCCGGGTGTCACCGGGTCGGCCGGCGCCGGGGCCGGCGGGGCCTGCACCGGCGCGCTCTGCTCGATGAAGGCGACGTGCCGCCAGGTGGACGCGCCCAGGCCCTCGCTGTTGTCGTAGCTCATGCCGGTGAGCGACATGCCGTCCTCGGGGACCGCGTTCCACTCCTTGCAGGCGACCTCGCAGGCCTTGCAGCCGATGCAGACGGAGGTGTCGGTGAAGAAGCCGACCCGCTCCGGGTGGCCGGTGTGCCCCGCGTCGCCGGCCGGGTCGGGTTCGGGGCCGGACAGCAGGTCCCGGATGTCGATGTCGGTCATGACCTGGCCTCCGTGCCGGTGTGCTCGGTGATGCCCGCCCGGGTGCGGTACTCGGCCACGAGCCGGGGCAGATCGGGTCCGCGCGGCCGTCGGCCCGGCCGGATGTCGGCGGTCAGTGCCTTGTCCTCCTGGATGTGCACGCTCGGGTCCTGGGCGATGGCGAGGAGCTCGTTGGCCGCGTCCCCGGTGGAGACGCCGTTCGGCCCCCAGTGGAAGGGCAGGCCGATCTGGTGCACCGTGCGGCCGTGCACGGTCAGCGGCCTCAGCCGCTCGGTGACGAGCACCCGCGCCTCGACGGCGTTCCGCGCGGTGATGATGGTGGCCCAGCCGCCGTGCTCCAGCCCGCGCTCGGCGGCCAGCGCCGGAGAGAGCTCGCAGAAGAACTCCGGCTGGAGCTCGGAGAGGTAGGAGGACCAGCGGCTCATGCCACCCGCGGTGAAGTGCTCGGTGAGCCGGTGGGTCGTGACGATGTACGGATAGACACCGGCGCCGGGCTCGTCGCCGCTGGGGTGGTAGCGGTTGCCCTCGCGCGGCTTGAGCTCCCGTACGGGCGAGCGGTTCTGGCCCTCGTGGAGGGCGTTCGGGAAGGGCGAGTCCTGCGGCTCGTAGTGGGTGGGCAACGGCCCGTCCATGAGGCCGGCGGGCGCGTACAGCCAGCCCTTGCCGTCCGCCTGCATGATGAACGGGTCGTCACCGCGCAGCGCGTCCGGCCCGGTCGCGTCGTGCGCCGGCACATGAGCCGGATGCCGGTCGGGGACAAAGTCGGGGACGTCGTGACCGGTCCACTTCCCCGCCGCCTCGTCCCACCACACGTAGGCCTTGCGTTCGCTCCAGGGGGTGCCGTCGGGGGCGGCGGAGGCCCGGTTGTAGAGCACCCGGCGGTTGGCGGGCCAGGCCCAGGCCCATTCGGAGGCCACCCAGTCCTGCTCGGTGTGCGGCTTGCGGCGGGCGGCCTGGTTGACCCCGTCGGCGTAGACGCCGCAGTAGATCCAGCAGCCGCAGGAGGTCGAGCCGTCGTCCTTCAGCTCGGTGTACGCGCTGAGCGGCGCGCCGTCCGGGCCGCGGCCGTTGATCTCCTGGAGCACGGCCGCCGCGGACGGCTCCTCCAGCGGGCCCTCGGTGGGGTAGTCCCAGGTGAGGTCGAGCAGCGGCCGGTCCATCGGGTCGGTGGAGCCGGCCAGCTTCTCCCTGATCCGGCAGCCCAGGTGGTACATGAACCACAGGTCGCTGCGGGCCTCGCCGGCGGGCTCGACGGCCGCGGTGTGCCACTGCAGCCAGCGGTTGGTGTTGGTGAAGGAGCCGGACTTCTCGGTGTGCGAGGCGGCGGGGAAGAAGAACACCTCGGTGCCGATGTCCTCGGTGCGCAGCTCACCGGTCTCGATCTCCGGGCCGTCCCGCCACCAGGTGGCGGACTCGATGAGCGAGAAGTCACGGACGACGAGCCAGTCGAGCTGCGCCATGCCGAGCCGCTGGAGCCGGGTGTTGGCGGATCCCACGGCCGGGTTCTCGCCCATCAGGAAGTAGCCCTTGCACCGGCCGTCGAGCTGGGCCAGGACGGTGTCGTACGTGCTGTGCGAGCCGGTCAGCCGGGGCAGATGGCCGAAGCAGAAGTCGTTGTCCGCGGTGGCCGCGTCGCCGTAGTAGGACTTGAGCAGGCTGATGAGGTAGTTCCGCATGTCGCCCCAGAAGCCCTTCTCGGTCCGGCTCGCCGTGATGAAGGCGTCGAGGTCCTCGTGGGCGTGGGCGTGCGGCATCGGCAGATAGCCGGGGAGCAGGTTGAAGAGGGTCGGGATGTCGCTGGATCCCTGGATGCTGGCGTGGCCGCGGAGCGCCTGGATGCCGCCGCCGGGGCGGCCGATGTTGCCGAGCAGCAGTTGGAGGATGCTCGCCGCGCGGATGTACTGCGCGCCGACGGTGTGCTGGGTCCAGCCGACGGCGTAGACGAAGGCGCTGGTGCGGTCGCGGCCGGAGTTGCTCGTGAGCGCGTCGCACACCGCGAGGAAGTCCTCGCGCGGCACCCCGCACACCTGCTCCACCAGCTCGGGGGTGTAGCGCGCGTAGTGGCTCTTGAGTACCTGGTAGACGCAGCGGGGATCGGTCAGGGTGGGGTCGCTATCGGCGCCGGGGTCGGCGACGGCACCGCCGGAGCCGTGGGTCTCCGCGCCGCCGGCGGACTGGACGCTCTCCTGGCTGTCCTTCTCGCAGCGGCCGCGGACCCGCTCCCAGTACAGCGAGTCCCGCTCGCCGGAGGCCGCCTGCACGTAGCCGCTCCGGTACTGCCAGCTCCGGGGGTCGTAGCTGTGGCTGCCGGGGTTCAGGCCGGAGAAGACTCCGTCGAGGTCCTCGGTGTCCTGGAAGTCGTCGCTGACGAGGGTGGCGGCGTTCGTATAGGCGAGGACGTACTCCCGGAAGTCCTTCCCCTCCGTCAGCACGTGGTTGATGATCGCGCCGATGAACGCGATGTCGCTGCCGGCCCGGATCGCCACGTGCTGGTCGGCGAGGGCGCTGGTCCGGGTGAAGCGCGGGTCGACGTGGATGACGCGGGCGCCGCGGGCCTTGGCCTCCATCACCCACTGGAAGCCGACGGGGTGTGCCTCGGCGTAGTTGGAGCCCTGGATGACGATGCAGTCGGAGTGCTGGAGGTCCTGCATGAAGGTGGTCGCGCCGCCGCGCCCGAAGGAGGTGCCGAGGCCGGCGACGGTCGCGCTGTGGCAGACCCGGGCCTGGTTCTCCACCTGGACCACGCCGAGGCCGGTCAGCAGCTTCTTGATCAGGTAGTTCTCCTCGTTGTCGAGGGTCGCCCCGCCGAGGCTCGCGATGCCGAGCGTGCGGGCGGTGCGCTTGCCCTCGTGCTCCCACTCCCAGGTCTCGCGGCGGGTGCGGATCACCCGTTCGGCGACCATGTCCATCGCCGTGTCCAGGTCCAGCGGCTGCCACTCCCGGGCGTGCGCGGGCCGGTGGAGCACCTGGTGGTGGCGGGCCGGGCCGGTGGTGAGCTCGAGCGTCGCGGAGCCCTTCGGGCAGAGCCGGCCGCGGCTCACGGGCGAGTCCGGGTCCCCCTCGATCTGTACGACCCGCTCGTCCTTGACGTAGACGCTCTGGCCGCAGCCGACGGCGCAGTACGGGCAGACGGACGGGACCACCCGGTCGGCCGTGGCGGTCCGGGAGGTGAGCCGCCCGCTCTCCTCCGACTTCGCAGCGGATCCCCTCCCCAGCGGATCCGTTCCCGTGAGTTGCCGGTACACGGGCCAGTTGAGAACCCGGCTGCGCACGCCCATCGTTTGCCTCCGCCATCCGCTGATCACGTCACGACCGCGCGTCGGGTGCCCCTTCGGGCGGTGGGGAAACGTGAAGATCCGCCGGTTGGCGGACCCGGCGGATCGTCAGCTGATGCGGTGTACGGCGAATGGCCTACGCGGGGAACGGTGGAACCGGGACCGGGGGGCCGGGCACCGGGGGCCGGCGGGAGGCCGGACGGATCAGTCGATGCCGCGGAAGATGTTGGTCTCGGCCGGATCGTCCTCATAGCCGGCCAGCTGGATCGGCGCGGACCGGGACCACACGTCCAGGTTGCGCGTTTCCTTATGCTGAGCCGGACGTTCGTTCGACTCCGAGTGGAGTTGATTTGCCTTGGTCTTCTCGGATGTCACCGCGCACTCCTTCGTGTCGGGTGCACCGAACGCCATGACGCGGCCGGGAGCCGGGCGCCGAGCGCCCGGTGGGGCTGAGGAAAGGTCACTGCGGACGCGGTGGCGCCGGTTGAACGACCGGGACTGCGGTCATGGTGCTGACCTGTCCCGGGACGGGCCGAGGGTATGTCGGTGCTTCGCTTCCCAGAGAGGCTGTCCGTCGGTGGTCAGACTACATTTCCCACCGGCCGGGCGCGCGCGGTTATCCTGCACGGACACCCAATGACGCCGAGTACGGGATATTTTGACCCTTTTGCTCCGGCTATCGGGCGGTCACATCCGCCGTCGAGGCGGCGCGTTGCCGCTTCCGGCGGCAGTACGGCCATTCGGGGTACCGCCGGGCGTGCCCCGGCGCGGGTGCACACCGGGCGGCTGTGCGACCCCGGCCCCTGTGCCCACCGCCGCCGCACCACCGCCCCCGGCTCACCAGTCGGCGGAGGCGTAATCCTTGAGGAAGCAGCCGTAGAGGTCCTCGCCCTGCTCGCCGCGGACGATCGAGTCGTAGACCCGGGCCGCGCCGTCGACCAGGTCCAGCGGGGCGTGGAAGCCGGCCTCGGCCAGCCGCATCTTGTCGGGGTGCGGGCGCTCGTCGGTGATCCACCCGGTGTCGACGCTGGTCATCAGGATGCCGTCGGCCTCCAGCAGCTCCTGGGCACTGGTGCGGGTCAGCATGTTGAGGGCGGCCTTGGCCATATTGGTGTGCGGATGACCCGCGCCCTTGTAGCCGCGGCTGAAGACGCCCTCCATCGCGGAGACGTTGACGACGTACTTCCGGCGGGCGGCGGACGCGGCCATGGCCGGACGGAGCCGGCTCACCAGTACGAACGGCGCGGTCACGTTGCACAGCTGTACTTCCAGCAGCTCGACCGGGTCGACCTCGCTCACCGTCTGAATCCAGCTGTTGGTGTCGGCCAGATCGGGGACGAGCCCGCCGGCGTCGATGGCGGTGCCGGCCTCGATCCGGGCGGCCGAGGCGGAGCCGCTGGTCAGCGCGAGGGCGGCGAGCGACTCCGGGGTGACGCCGCCGGGCCGCACCGGGGAGGAGGCCGGCAGCGCGTGCTGGGCGCCACTGCCGAAGCGGCCGAGGACCAGCGGCTCCGGCAGCCCGCCCGCCGGCAGTGCCACGGACTCCCCCGCGATCAGCTCGCCATACGCCTCCGGGGAGCGGCGGACGGTCTGGGCGGCGTTGTTGATCAGGATGTCGAGGGGGCCCTCGGCGCTCACCGAATCGGCGAGGGCGACGACCTGCGCCGGGTCGCGCAGGTCGATGCCGACGACCTTGAGCCGGTGCAGCCAGTCCGCGCTGTCGGGCATCGCCGTGAAGCGGCGGACGGCGTCCCGGGGGAAGCGCGTGGTGATGGTGGTGTGCGCCCCGTCGCGCAGCAGCCGGAGCGCGATGTACATGCCGATCTTCGCGCGGCCGCCGGTGAGCAGGGCCCGCCGCCCGGTGAGGTCCGTACGGGCGTCGCGCCGGGCGCGGTTCTCCGCGGCGCACTCGCGGCACAGCTGGTGGTAGAAGGCGTCCACCTCGCGGTACCGGGTCTTGCAGATGTAGCAGGAGCGCGGGCGCTCCAGGATGCCGACGATCTCGGTGCTGCTGGAGGCGGCGAGCGGGATGCCTGCCGTCTCGTCGTCGATGCGCTCGGCGGAGCCGGTGGCGGTGGCCTCGGTGACGGCCTTGTCGTTGGCCGTCTTCGCGGCCCGCCGCTCCTGGCGGCGGCGCTGCTTCACGGTCCGGTAGATGCCCGCGGTGGCCCGGCGTACGGTTATCGCGTCGGGGTGGTCCACCGGCAGCTCGTCGAGTTCCGCGAGCACGCCGAGGCAGGCGGCCAGCCGCTCGGGGTCGATGCCCGGGTCTTTGGGCAGGCCTCCGTCAGTCACCGTCATCGCCGCTGCGCTTCTCTCTTGTCCGCGGTGCGCCCGTGTCCACGCACACTCCGCCGGAACTGTACGGAGCCCCGCGCGGCTCCGCCAAACCCGCCCGGGACGCCACGGCCGGGCCGCCCCTGTATCCCGGGCCTCCGGCCGCGCGGGCAGGGCGAAGGTCACACCGGCGAGCCCCTCGGGGACCTCCCGCAGCCGGCGGACGGCGACTCCCGGTCCGTGGCGGACGCCGCCCTCCCGTTCCTCGGCGATCATGGATTCCCGGCTGCGGTCCGAGCCGGCCGTGCGGACGGCGGAGGAGTCGCCGCCTGTCGCCGCACGTCGGGCGTCGGACGGCGGACGGCGGACG
>DOWQ01000453.1 GCA_003519485.1 Streptomyces sp.
CAGCGCATCTACGACTCGAAGGTCTCGCTGAAGGCGGTCGGCATCAAGGTCGCGGGCCGGTCCACGAGGATGCGCAGAAATTACCGTTCGACCCACGAGATCCTCAGCTGGGCCACCGGGCTTCTGATCGGCCACCCCCTCGCCGAACTCGCCGACGACACACGCGATGACACCCTCCTCGGCTACCGCTCGGCCCTGCACGGCGGCCGACCCGAGACGCACGGCGCGGCCGACGAGGACGCCGAGCTCGACGCGCTGGTCGAGCGGGTGCGCGGCTGGCTCGGCGCGGGAGTGGCGCCCGCCGAGATCGGCGTGTGCGCGCGGACCAACAAGACNNCCACGGGCCGTGGCGACGCGGTGAGCGTGGGGACGATGCACGCCTTCAAGGGGCTGGAGTACCGGTGCGTGGCGGTCGTCGGGGTGCGCGACGAGGTGCTGCCGTTTCCGCGGGCGGTCACCCCCATCGAGGTCGACCGCCTCCAGCACGAGGCCGACCTGGCGGCGGAACGGTGCCTGCTGTTCGTAGCCTGCACGCGCGCCCGCGACGGGCTGTACGTGTCGTGGTCGGGGGAACCGAGCCCGTTCCTGGTGGAGGCGGGCCTGCGCTAGGCCTGTGCCGTGCCGGCCCTGTCGACGAGTGCGGCGAGTGCGGTCGCGAGCGTGTCGAGGCCGGGGCCGGGCGGTCCGCCCGGTTCGGACATGTAGACGTCCCGCCGGATCTCGATCATCAGGGCGCTGACCCGTGGGTCCTTCCCGTAGTACGTCAGCGGAACGTACGTCCCCTCGAAGGGACTGTTGATCCCCGTGCCGCCGAAGTCCGCGAACACCTTCTGGGCGCGGGCCAGCAGGTCGGCCGGGGTGTGGAAGGAGTCGTGGCCCAGGCAGATGGCCGGCCGGGGTCCGTCACCGTGGAGCTCGTAGGGCAGGCGTTCGGTCGGGTAGGAGTGGACGTCGATGATCACGGCTCGCCCGACGGCGTNNGCGCCCATGCCGACGGTCAGCATCTCCTCCCGGTCGTCCGGGAACCGCTCGGGGTCGACGACCAGCCGCGACAGCTGGTTGACGAACTGCCAGGGCGCTGTGGCGCAGCGCTCGGCGGCCGCCGCCGCGATCCGGGCGGTGTGTGAGTCGGTGATGTGGTCCAGCTCCCGTTCGAGCGCGGCATCTTCGAGCACGATGCCGTTCCGTACGTCCGCCGGGATCGCCCGCGAGGAGTGCGGGACGTGCAGGATCACCGGGGAGTCCGGCGCTCCTGGCAGCAGCCGGTAGGAGGCCGACACGTCGTTCATTCAGGGGTCCTCGGTGTGTGGGTGGGCGGGGCCTGCACCGGAGGGTTGTGCGACGCCCGTGTGCGCCTTCCGGGGCTGGATACTCGGCATCGCGCCCATCGAGCACGGCGCCCGTTTCACCGCCTGCTCCGTCGCGGGCGGGAGTCCATTGACCGCTGGAGGGGCGTGGGTCAGCCCCTCCGCCCCACCCGTAGCGCGTGCCTGTCCAGGATCGCGCGCAGCCGGTCCGCGTCGGCGGGGTCGCGCAGGCCGCGCTTGGGAAGCATGGCGACGCCGACCGCGTTCTTGTCGCGGCTCAGCGCGACGAACAGGTCCTCGGTCTCCATGTACCGGGGGTACAGGGCCCAGTTGAACGCAGACTCCGCGTCGGCGGCCTTGATGCGCAGGCCCGCGTCGTCGACCGTCGTACGGCACTCGCCCTGGGCCTCGGCGAACCGGTGGATCGCCCGGAGCTGCACGCGCCTGGCCACCGGGTAGGCCACCGCACCCGCCACCGCGCCCGCCAGCGTTGCCAGCGCGACCGACACGACGGACACCAGGATGGACCCGGAGTCGCCCAGGACGAAGTACAGGCCGACGGCCATCACGACGAACAGCAGGCCGAACGACAATGCGATACGGAGTGCGTACTTCCGCCGGTTGAGGCGTCCCCGGGCCCGCACAGCGCTGCTGATGTCCGCCATGCTGGGCCGGTAGACGAGCTCCACCGACTGCGTCGCGACATCCTGGTCCTCGGCCATGATCACTCCCCGTTCGTCCGTCCCCGGATCATAGGACCATCTCGCTCGGCGCCGGTGCGTGGCCCGTGCCCCAGGGACAGGGACAGGGACACGAATCATCGCCACGTCTCACGACCGCACCCGACGCCCCGCTCCCCCTGCACGCTGATCCGCAGTCCGCCGCAGTCCGCCGCAGCCGACACGGCCAACTACCGCAGGGGCGTAGCACGACAGCTGTCCCGTCAGCACGTCACAACGGGGCCCGGGCGCCACCGCGCGGAAGTCCGGGCCGGCGGGCAAGCGGGCCCGCCGGGCCGTCCGTCACCTGTAGAGGACCGACTGGATACGGGGGTCGTTGATGTTGGTCCGGTCGTACCAGTAGTAGCCCGTGTCGATCACCTTCGGCAGCTTCTCGCCGTTGATGGCCTTCACCGCGGCCGCGACCACCTGTTCGCCTATTTGGACCGGGTTCTGAGTGATCGCCCCCGTCATCCGGCCCTCGTTGATGGCGTTGATCTGGCCTTGGCCCGAGTCGAAGCCGACGGCCTTGATGTCCTTCCTGCCGCTCTCGCCCACGCCCTGGATCACGCCCATCGCCGAGCCCTCGTTCGAGCCGTAGATGCCGTCGACCTCGGGGTTCGCCGCGATGATCGCCTTGGTGATGTCGGCCGACTTCGTCTGGTCGCCGCCGCCGTACTGGACGGGGAGGATGTCGATGCCCGGGGCGTTCTCCGCCATCCACTTCTTGAAGCCGTCGCGGCGGTCGATGCCGGAGCCACTGGTCTGGCTGTGCACCACCATCGCGACCTTGCCCTTGCCGCCCATCGCCCGTGCCATGTGCTCCGCGGCCTCGGCCGCCGCGGCCTTGTTGTCGGTCGCCGCCGTGGTCAGCGGTACGTCGCTGTCCACGCCCGAGTCGAAGGCAATGACCGGGGTGCCGTTCCGCTTCGCCTGCTGGAGCAGCGGCTCCACGGCCCGCGAGTCCAGGGCCGCCAGGCCGATCGCGTCCGGCTTCTTGCCCATGCTGCTCGACAGCATGTTGACCTGGGCCTCGACCTCGGTCTCCGTCGCCGGCCCCTCGAAGCTGATCGTCACGCCCCGCTTCTCGGCCTCCTTCTCCGCGCCCTCCTTGACCGCCTGCCAGAACTGCTGCTGGAAGCCCTTCGAGACGATGGCGATGTACGGCTTCTCGCCGCCGCCCCCGGCCGTGTCCCCGCCGTCACCGCCGCAGGCGGCGGTCATCAGCAGAGCCGTCCCCGCCGCGAGGGCGGCGGCGGCCCGGCGCTTCGGCCCGTCCCGCCTTGGCTGCGTACGCCGTGGCTGCATATGAATCCAACTTCCTTGCTCCGGGCCCCGTCCCTGGGCCGTGCTGCCACCTGTTTGCCGTGCTGCCGCGTCATGCCGTGATGCCGGGTGCATGCCGTACTGCCGCCGGTGCGCGGTACTTGCCGCCCGATGCCGGCCCCGGTTCCTCGGCCGTCCCGGGCCGCGCGTCGCCGCCCCGGCGGGCGCGGCCGCTCAGGCCGTACTGCCCTTCCGCGCCTTGTCCGCGTAGACCGCCGCTACGATCACGCAGCCGAGGATCACGTTCTGCCACTCCTGCGGCACCGAGGTGATCTGAAGTCCGTTGTTGAGCACCGAGATGATGAGTGCGCCGATCACCGTGCCGACGATGGAACCCTTGCCGCCCGACAGCGACGTGCCGCCGATGACGACCGCCGCGATCGCCTGGAGCTCGTAGCCCATCCCGGTCGCCGGCTGGGCGGAGCCGAGCCGGGCCGAGATCAGTACGCCGGCCAGACCGATGAACAGCCCCGCCACCACATAGGTGATGATCTTCCACTTGCGGACGTTGATCCCCGAGAGGGCCGTCGCTTCCTCGTTGCTGCCGATCGAGTAGGTGTAGCGGCCCAGCAGCGTCCGGTTGAGGACGATGCCCGCCAGGATCGCCGCCGCCGCCAGGATGAGCACGGCGTTCGGGAAGTCCGCGCCGGGGATGATGCTGCCCGTCGAGATGCCGGTGTAGCCGGAGTCCGCCGAGAAGTAGATCGGCGCGCTGCCCGAGATCACCAGCGCCAGGCCCTGTGCGACGAGCATCATCGCCAGGGTCGCGATGAACGGCGGCAGCCCCAGATACGTGACGTTCAGCCCGTTCACCAGGCCGATCAGCCCGCCGAAGAGCAGCGTGCCGAGAACCCCCAGCGGGACCGGCAGGCCCATCTGGACGATCAGTACCCCGGAGATCACGGCACACAGCGCCATCCCGGTGCCGACGGACAGGTCGATGCCCCCGGTGACGATGACGAAGGTCGCCCCCAGTGCCAGGGTCCCGATCACCACCGTCGAGAACAGCATCGAGGTGATGTTGCTGTAGTTGAGGAAGTGCGGGCTGGCGAACGAGAAGAAGACGAAGATGGCGATGAGGCTCGCGAACGCCAGGAACTGCTGGAACCGGCTCATCACCCGGGCGCGGACTCCGCCGGATGCGGAGGGGTTCTGCTTCTGCCGCGGTGGGGCGGCTGCGGGGGCTGTCATGTCTTTCCTGCCTTCGTTGTGCGCCGGGCTGCGGTGTGCGATGCGTGACTGCGGCCGGTCATCAGGCCGCGGCAGTTCCGGGCCGCCGGGTCGCGTGGGCCATGACCGACTCCTGGGTGGCCTCGGCCGCCGTCAGCACCCCGGTGATCCGTCCCTCGCTCATCACGACGACGCGGTGCGACATGCGCAGCACCTCGGGGAGTTCGGAGGAGATCATGATGATCGACTTGCCCTGCCGCGCCAGGTCGTTGAGGAGGGCGTAGATCTCCTCCTTGGCGCCGACGTCGATGCCGCGCGTCGGCTCGTCGAAGATGAGGATGTCGCAGTCCTTGACCAGCCACTTCGCGATGACGACCTTCTGCTGATTGCCGCCGGACAGGTTCTTCACCGTCTGGTGCACGGTCGGGGTCCTGATGCGCAGCGTCTCGGTGAGTTCGCGGGACTTCTCGCGCATCGCGCCGTCCTTCACGAAGCCCAGCGACTGGAAGCGCTCACCCAGCGAGCTGAGCGCGATGTTGGCGTTGACGTCCTGCTCCAGCAGCAGTCCGAGGTGCTTGCGGTCCTCGGAGAGGTAGCCGATACGGTGCCGGGCCGCGTCGGCCGGATTCCTGATCCGGACCGGCCGGCCGTGCAGCGTGACGGTGCCCGACTCGACCGGGTCGGCACCGACGAGCGCCCGGGCCAGCTCGGTGCGGCCCGAGCCCATGAGGCCCGCGAGTCCCAGGATCTCGCCCTTCTTCAGCTCCAGCGTGACGTCCCGCAGCAGCGGCTTCGTCGTGAGCCCGTCGACCGACAGCACCGTCTCGCGGTCCGGCCGTACGCCCTCCGGCCCGGCGTCGGTGGCGAGCTCGCGGCCCACCATGCGGCCGATGACGTCCTTCATCGTGGTGGCCGCCGTGTCGAGCGTGTCGACGTACCGGCCGTCCCGGATGACGGTGATCCGGTCGGAGACGGCCCGGAGCTCGGCCATCCGGTGCGAGATGTAGATGACGCCGGTGTCCGGCTGGACGAACCGCCCGATCAGCTCGTGCAGCGCCGCCACCTCGGCGTCGTTCAGGGCCGCGGTCGGCTCGTCCATGATGAGGATCTTGGCGTCGTACGACAGCGCCTTGGCGATCTCGACCATCTGCTGCTGGGCGACAGTGAGGGCTCCGACCGGCCGCTGCGGCTCCAGCGGCAGCCCCAGCCGGTCGATGAGCTTCCGGGCCCGGTCGTCGAGGGCGCGGTCCCGCAGCAGGAACCGGCCGCGCGGCTCGCGGCCGATGAAGATGTTCTGCGCGACCGTGAGGTCGGGCATCAGGTTGAACTCCTGGTGGATGATGCTGATGCCGAGCTGCTGGGCGTGCCGGGGGCCGTCGATCGTGACCGGCCGCCCGTCCAGGAAGAACTGCCCCGCGTCGGGGGTGTGGATGCCGGAGAGCAGCTTCATGAGGGTCGATTTGCCGGCCCCGTTCTCGCCGACGAGGGCGAGCACCTCACCGTGCCGCAGGTCGAGCCGCATGTCCTGGAGCGCCTTGACGCCGGGGAAGCTCTTTTCCACGCCCTGTACGCGCAGCAGCGCACGGTCATCGCTCCCGGTCGCCGCGTTGGAACCGTTTTCCATGGTCAGCGTCCTCCTGCCGGGGAGACGACGCCCTTGCGCAGGATCACGTTGCCGAAGATCCGGGTCTCGCCGGTGCGGACGACGACGTGGGCCGCGGCCGCGCGCTCGTAGAAGTCGTCGCGGCCGAAGAACCGCACGCCGCCGGCGCCCGCCCCCGCGGCGGCGATCAGCTCCTCCTGCACGGGGAGCGGGGCGCCGTCGTCGTCCGGGGACAGCATCAGGTCCAGCGCGGGATCGTCGTCGAGCGGCACGACGGTGCGTACGGCGGCGAGCAGCTCGGGCGTACCGAGCCCCGGGAAGGTGAGCACCCTGCTCGCCAGCCGCTCGGCCGGGAAGTTCGCGTCGGCGAGCACCACCGCGTCGGAATGGCCCATGGCGTCGAGGTGCCGCAGCAGGTCCCCGGTCAGGTATGGGTGGATGTCCGTCAACACTGCGGCTCCTAAGAAATCGATTTCGGAAGAGCGTAGGAACCAGCCCTCCCAGGCGTCAATGGTCTGTGCGGAGCGATCCGCGCCAGACCCTTGGATACCGGGCTCGTGGGTGCTTCAATCTGTGAAATCGATTTCTCAATTGCTGGGGACCTACCCCTCAGGGCATGGCCTGGCGGACCAGCGGGACTTCGGCACCCGGCTCGCCCACCTCGTCGCCGACTCCATGAAGGTCGAGGTCGAGGTCGAGGTC
>DOWQ01000169.1 GCA_003519485.1 Streptomyces sp.
GCCGAGGCGCGCGAGCAGTACGTGGCCCGGTGGGCGGGCGTCCAGGAACAGTTCGTCGACGCGCCCGCCCTGGCCGTCCAGGAGGCCGACCGGCTGCTCGGCCGGCTGGTCCGCGACCGCGGCTTCCCCGCCGACGAGTACGACGAGCAAGTCGCGGCGCTCTCCGTGCACCACGCGGACCACGTCGACGGCTACCGGCAGGTGCACGCCATCGCCTCCCGCGCCCGCGCGGACCGCGCCGGGACGGAGGAGCTGCGCGAGGCCGTCGTCCACGCGCGCGTGCTCTTCGAGGAACTGGTCACCGCGCACCCGGAGGACAACGTCCGGCACCGGGCGCGGAACCGCTCGGCCGCCGGGGGCTCCGCCAAGGGCTCCGCCGGGGGCGGACACCACCGGCTCGCGGGCCGGCTGCACGCCCCGTGGGCGACGGGCCACCGCGGCACCGGCCCGACGAGGGGCGGCGCGTGACGCGGCTCCCAGGGCCCGTTCTCTGACGGCCGGGCAGGGACGGACGGCCCGGGTGACGGAAGGTCAGGGGTGGCCGGTGAGCCGGTGAGCCCGGCGAGTCCGTGAGCCCGGCGAGTCCGTGAGCCCGGCGAAGCCGGTGGCTCCACCGCCGTTCACGGCGCCTCAGCAGCCGCCGCCCCGGATTTTCGGTGCGGAAGCAGCACGTCCGGTCGGGCCGCTGATCCGGCCCCGGAGGTTCAGGCCTTCGGGGCCGTCTGCTGTACGACCTCGAACGACCACAGGGTGGCCCCCGACGCCGCCGGCTCGGGGCGCTCGCCGCCCGCTTCGGAGCCGGCGCCCCCGCCGGAGGCCGCCCCCCGACCGCCGCCCTGGTGCGCGGCCTTCATCGGGCCCTCCGCCCACTTCTGGAAGTCCTCCTCGCTGCGCCACCGGGTGTACACCAGGTACTGGTCGGTGCCCTCGACCGGGCGCAGCAGTTCGAACCACTCGAAGCCGTCCGAGCTCTCCACCGCCCCCGCGCGGGCGCTGAAACGCTCCTCCAGCACCTCCCGGCGGTCGGCAGGCACGGTCAGCACATTGATCTTGACGACGCTCATGCCCTCCATCCTGCCGCACCGGTGCGGGGTACGTTTCCTCGCCACTCGGCTCTAATGTTCGATCAACACGCGGTGACAGTCAGGTGACCGCGGGGGTTCCGCGTCTTGTCGGAGGACGCATCCGGTTCTCGGACGCGGGCGGAGGGGGAGCGACGCGGCGTGGCGAATGCGGGAAGGCGCGGACTCGCGGTGCCGGAGTCGGCAGGGTCACGGATCGCCGTGGCACTGGGGGCCCTGTGGTTGCTGGTCGGGCTGCTGGCGGCCCGGCAGGCCGCGGCGGTACTGCGGCTGCCGCCCGACGAGCGGCTGACGGACCTGGCGGCCTGGATCGGGGAGACCGGTGTGCTGCGGGCCGAGGGCTCGCTGTACGGGACCGGCGGCTTCACCGGCACCCCGTTCGCCGGACTGGTGTTCACACCGCTGACCCGGGCCGCCGAGCAGGGACTCGGCGTGGTGTGGACCTTCGGAACGCTGCTGCTCGTCGTCGGACTGGGCTTCGTGGCGGCGCGCATCCTGCCCCGGCCGGTGTCCCGGCGGACCCGGCTGTTCGCGGCGCCGGTCGCGATAGGGCTGCTGGTGCTGTCGGTGCCGGTGCGCAACACCTTCACGCTCGGCCAGACCAGCATCATCCCGGTCCTGCTCGTGCTGCTGGCCTTCCTGCCGGCCTGTTCGACGCGCGCCTCCGGAGTGCTCGTCGGCCTGGCGGCCGCGCTCCAGCCGACCGTACTGCTGTTCGTCCCGCTGCTGTGGCTGGCCGGCCGGCGGCGGGCGGCGCTGACCGCCCTGGGCACGTTCTCGGGTTGTTCGGCGCTGGCATGGGCGGCGTCACCGGGCGACTCGTGGACGTACTGGCTGCACCACGTGGCCGGGGCGGGGCTGGGGGAGCCGGCCGGCAGCCTCGCCAACCAGTCGCTGCACGGCGCGCTGCTCCGGCTCGGGCTGTCGGGCCCGTCGGAGACCGCGCTGTTCCTGGTTCTCGCGGCGGCCGTCGCGGTGCTCGGCCTGCGCCGGGCCGCGTATTACGCGGCCGACGGACAGTGGCTGCTGGCCGCCGCGCTGACCGGCTGCGTCGCGGTGGCCGTGTCGCCCACCGCCTGGCAGCACCAGCAGTTGTGGATCCTGCTGGCCGTCGTGGGCCGGATCGGCCGGCGCGGCCCCGACCGGCTGGTGTGGCCCGCGGCCGTCGTGCTCGTGATGACGCTGCACCGGGACGCCCTGATGCCGAACATCTCGCTGCTCGGGGCGATAGGTGACAACGCGCCACTGCTGGCCGCGCTGGCCGCCGCCTGCGTGGTGCCGTTCCTCTCCCGGACCACGCCCGGATGGCAGCGGCCGGTCCCGACGGAGTACGCGGCGCCCGCGCCGGCCGGGGCCTCGTGGGTGCCGCTGCTGCGCTTCTGGAAGCAGCCGCTGAGCCGGCCGAATCTCCTGCTGGAGCTGCTGCTGATCCGGGTCGGCTACTGGGCGTACTCCTCCATACGGCTGCAGGCACCCGGCGGGCGGGGGCTCGCGGAGGGGCACGGCCGGCAGATCCTGGAACTCGAGGCGCTGCTCCGCATCGACATCGAATACTGGTTCAACCTGCTCGTCGCGCGGACCGGTTGGCTCGAAGCGAGCATGAACTTCTACTACACGACCTTCCACTTCCTGGTGCCGCTGGCGCTGCTCGGCTGGATGTACGCGCGCCGGCCGGTGATGTACCGCTGGGGGCGTACGTCGCTGGCCATCGCCACGGTGCTGGCGCTGATCGGCTTCTGGGCGTATCCGCTGGCGCCGCCGCGGCTCATGCCGGGCCTCGGCTTCGTCGACACGGCACACGGGCCGCAGGATCTCTCCTCCCCGGACTTCGGGGCGCTGACGGAGGTCTCCAACCAGTACGCGGCCATGCCCTCGTTGCACATCGGCTGGTCCCTGTGGTGCGCCGTCGTCATCTGGCGGCTGACGCCCGCGCTGTGGCCGCGGCTGCTGGGCGTCCTCTATCCGGTTCTGACTACCGCGGTGATAGTCGGCACGGCCAACCACTATCTGCTGGACGCGGTCGGCGGCGGCGTGGTCGTGGCGGCGGGCTTCGGCCTGCGGTACGCGCTCGCGGGCCGTACGGCCGAGGGGGCGGCCGGGGGCACGGCCGGGACGGAACAGCCGGGGGGAACGGAGTCCGGGGGCGGGGAGTCCGCGGCCGGGGGAGCGGTGCGGACCGAGAGGGCCGGAGCCG
>DOWQ01000756.1 GCA_003519485.1 Streptomyces sp.
GCCGGAGGTCTTGGTGACCTTGGCCGTGGCATTGCGCAGGCTGGCGCCGACCTCGTCGACGTCGAGCTCGTAGACCGTGCGCTTGACGCCCTCACGGTCCTCGTACGACCGCTGCTTCAGCCGGCCCTGGACGATGACGCGCGTGCCGCGCTGGAGCGACTCGGCGACGTTCTCCGCCGCCTGGCGCCAGACCGAGCAGGTGAGGAACAGGCCTTCGCCGTCCTTCCACTCATTGGTCTGCTTGTCGAAGATGCGGGGAGTGGACGCGACGCGGAACTTCGCGACCGCCGCACCCGACGGGGTGAAGCGCAGCTCGGGGTCGTCGACGAGATTGCCGACGACCGTGATGACGGTCTCGCCTGCCATTGGGGAACCTCTCGGCGGGTGCTGCTGGCTGCGGATTGCTGGGTGCGAGCGGGCTGCTCGGTGCTGCCCGCTTCAGTCCCGGGCATTCACCGCTGAACGCGAGCGCTCAGTGGATCTCGGGACGGAGGACCTTGGTCCGGAGCACCGACTCGTTCAGATTCATCTGACGGTCGAGCTCCTTGACGACCGCAGGCTCGGCCTGCAGGTCGATGACCGAGTAGATGCCCTCGGGCTTCTTGTTGATCTCGTACGAGAGACGACGACGGCCCCAGGTGTCGACCTTTTCAACCTTTCCGTTGCCCTCGCGGACGACGGAAAGGAAGTTCTCGATCAACGGGGAGACAGCTCGCTCCTCGAGATCGGGGTCGAGGATGACCATCACCTCGTAATGACGCATGTGTAACCCACCTCCTCTGGACTCAGCGGCCACGGTCGTTCCGTGGCAGGAGGGTCGTGATGCGTACGCAACGGTACCGGCCGGCACTGACAATCCCGTGCCGGTCGCTCCGGACTGATCCGGGCGGCCGTTCCGGGTGCCTGTGGGCGGACACCGATGCAGACCGTTCAGAGTACCCGCTTCGGTGCTTCCGGTTGAAATCCGGCCGCAGGTCGTCGCAATCTGTACACATCGGGTGTGACCGGCGCTACAGTGCGCCGCTCTTCCGCCAGGAGGTCTTCATGGCGCAGGCAGCACGACATCACCGAAATCCCCTTTCCGCCGTCAGCAGCGTGCTCAACACCGACGGCAAGGCCCATCCCGTCGAGAACAGCTTCGCCGCGGCGACGATCGTCCTCGGCCTGGTGGCCTTCGTATCCGCCCTCTTCCCCGGCCTCCACCTGCTCAGCTCGTGGACCGGGCTGCTCGGGATCCTCAGCGGGGCCTGGGGCCAGATGATCTCCGCGACGACCCCCGAGCGCTTTCTGCTGATCATCGGGCTCGGCGCGGCGGCGCTCGGCTTCTTCCTCGGCATGGCGCACGGCGGGCTCTTCGGCGGCATCGTGGGCTAGTCCGCCCGCTCAGTACCCTCCACCGAACCCTCCCCACGCGCCCGCGCGGGCGCAGCACGTGACCCGCGCGGGCGTGCGCCAAACGGGGTGCCTCCCCGGCGCAGTAGGCTTCGCGGCGAGAGCCGGAGCCCCGCCCCCTGGGGACACACCTGCCGAGGAGCGCCCCGCACATGAGCCTGACCCTGAGGACCATCAGCCGCGAGCAGCATCTGGCCTACATCCAGAGCCTGCCCGCGGCCAGCCACATGCAGGTCCCCGCCTGGGCGGACGTCAAGGCCGAGTGGCGCTCGGAGAGCCTCGGCTGGTTCGACGGGGAGGAGCGGCTGGTCGGTGCAGGCCTGGTCCTCTACCGTCAGCTGCCGAAGATCAAGCGTTATCTGGCCTATCTCCCCGAGGGCCCGGTCATCGACTGGCACGCGCCCAACCTGGAGGAATGGCTGCGTCCGATGCTCGCGCATCTCAAGCACCAGGGCGCCTTCTCGGTGAAGATGGGCCCGCCCGTCGTCATCCGCCGCTGGGACGCGCCCGCGATCAAGGCCGGCATCCAGAACCCGGACGTGAAGCGGCTGCGCGACGTCGAGGCCACCCACATCGAGCCGCGGGCCTTCGAGGTCGCCGACCGGCTGCGCCGGATGGGCTGGCAGCAGGGCGAGGACGGCGGCGCCGGCTTCGGTGACGTACAGCCCCGCTACGTCTTCCAGGTACCGCTGGAGAACCGCTCCCTGGAGGACGTCCACAAGTCCTTCAACCAGCTGTGGAGACGGAACATCAAGAAGGCCGACAAGGCGGGTGTCGAGGTCGTGCAGGCCGGCTACGACGACCTCGCCGAGTGGCAGCAGCTGTACGAGATCACGGCCGACCGCGATCACTTCCGGCCGCGGCCGCTCAGCTACTTCCAGCGCATGTGGACGGCGCTCAACGCCGAGGACCCCAACCGGATGCGGCTCTACTTCGCCACCCATGAGGGTGAGACGATCGCCGCCGCCACCATGCTGATCGTCGGCGGGCACGTCTGGTACTCCTACGGCGCCTCCGCCAACCACAAGCGCGAGGTCCGGCCCTCGAACGCGATGCAGTGGCGGATGCTGTGCGACGCCTACGCCCTCGGCGCGAGCGTCTACGACCTGCGCGGCATCAGCGACTCGCTCGACGAGGACGACCACCTGTTCGGCCTCATCCAGTTCAAGGTGGGCACCGGCGGCCAGGCGGCCGAGTATCTCGGCGAGTGGGACTTCCCCCTCAACAAGCTCCTGCACAAGGCCCTCGACATCTACATGTCGCGGCGCTGAGGGCGGCCCCGGCCGCCTCCCACGCTCCAGCAGACTCAAACCCAAGAGAGGTTCCGGACCGGTCATGGCGCTCACCCTCTATGTCGACACCGCTCGCTGGCGGGCGCACCACCAGGCCGTTCTCCAGCAGTTTCCGGGGATGGTCCCGGTGTGCAAGGGGAACGGCTACGGCTTCGGGCACGAACGGCTCTCCGAGGAGGTCACCGGCTTCCGGTCGGACATCCTCGCGGTCGGCACCACCTACGAGGCCGCCCAGATCAAGGACTACTTCAGCGGTGACCTGCTGGTCCTCACCCCCTTCCGGCTGGGCGAGGAGCCGGTGCCGCTGCCGGACCGGGCGATCCGCTCGGTGTCCTCGGTGGACGGCGTACGCGGCCTCGTCGGCGCGCGGGTCGTCATCGAGGTGATGAGCAGCATGAAGCGGCACGGGGTCACCGAGGAGGACCTGCCCAAGCTGCACGCGGCCATCGAGGACGTACGCCTGGAGGGCTTCGCGCTGCACCTGCCGCTGGACCGGCTCGACGGCTCCGACGCCGTCGAGGAGGTCTTCGCCTGGATGGACCGGCTGCGCGCCGCCCGGCTGCCGCTGCACACGATGTTCGTCAGCCATCTGCAGGCGGGCGAGCTGGCCCGGCTCCAGCAGCAGTTCCCGCAGACCCGGTTCCGGGCCCGGATCGGCACCCGGCTGTGGCTCGGCGACCACGACGCGACGGAGTACCGCGGCGCGGTGCTGGACGTCGTCCGCGTCACCAAGGGCGACCGCTTCGGTTACCGCCAGCAGCGGGCGGCCTCCGACGGCTTCCTGGTGGTCGTCGCGGGCGGCACCTCGCACGGCGTGGGTCTGGAGGCCCCGAAGGCCCTCCACGGCGTCATGCCGCGCGCCAAGGGCGTGGCCCGCGCGGGGCTCGCGACCGTCAACCGCAATCTCTCGCCGTTCGTCTGGGCCGGCAAGCAGCGCTGGTTCGCGGAGCCGCCGCACATGCAGGTGTCGATCCTCTTCGTGCCGTCGGACGTCGCTCCGCCACAGGTGGGCGACGAGCTGGTGGCCCATCTGCGGCACACCACGACCCAGTTCGACCGGCTGGTCGACCGCTGACCGGTCGGTCGACCAGCAGAGGCACTCGCGGAACCGTCCGGTCGCG
>DOWQ01000429.1:0-746 GCA_003519485.1 Streptomyces sp.
GCCCCGCCCCGCGACACCGAGCCCCTGTCCCGTGCCGCCCCGCGCCCGCCCGTGCGCTGGGCCGGACGGCCGCCGGGCCCCGCCGTCCGGGCCCGACGCGAGAACGGTTTCGCTGCGGGAGTGCGTGCGGCCATAGGATTGGGCGGATAACCCGCACACTCACCCTGAGGATCGCTGAATGCCTGGCATCACGCGCGAGGAGGTCGCCCACCTCGCCCGGCTGTCACGTCTGGAGCTGAAGGCCGAGGAGCTCGACCACTTCGCCGAACAGCTCGACGTGATCATCGGCGCGGTCGCCCGCGTTTCCGATGTGGCCGACGAGGACGTACCGCCGACCTCGCACCCGCTGCCGCTGACCAATGTCATGCGGCCGGACGAGGTCCGCCCGTCACTGACCCCCGAGCAGGCGCTCTCCGGAGCCCCCGCGCAGGAGCAGCAGCGTTTCAAGGTGCCGCAGATCCTGGGGGAGGACTGAGCATGACCGACCTGATCAAGCTGACCGCGGCCGAGACCGCGGCGAAGATCGCCTCCGGCGAGGTCACGGCCGTCGAGGTGGCCGAGGCCCATCTCGCGCGCATCGAGGCCGTCGACGAGAAGGTGCACGCCTTCCTGCACGTGGACCGGGAGGGCGCACTCGCGCAGGCCCGCGCCGTCGACGAGCAGCGCGCGCGGGGCGAGGAGCTCGGCCCGCTGGCCGGGGTGCCGCTCGCGCTCAAGGACATCTTCACCACCGAGGGCGTTCCGAC
>DOWQ01000429.1:751-6533 GCA_003519485.1 Streptomyces sp.
AAGACCAACATGGACGAGTTCGCGATGGGCTCGTCCACCGAGAACAGCGCCTACGGGCCGACGGGCAACCCGTGGGACCTCACCCGGGTTCCCGGCGGCTCCGGTGGCGGCTCCGCCGCCGCCCTCGCCTCGTACCAGGCGCCGCTGGCCATCGGCACCGACACCGGCGGCTCCATCCGCCAGCCCGCCGCCGTCACCGGCACGGTCGGCGTGAAGCCGACCTACGGCGCCGTGTCGCGCTACGGCATGGTCGCCTTCTCGTCGTCCCTCGACCAGGGCGGGCCCTGCGCCCGTACGGTCCTGGACGCGGCCCTGCTGCACGAGGTGATCGCCGGGCACGACCCGATGGACTCCACGTCCATCGACCAGCCGGTGCCGAGCGTCGTCGAGGCCGCCCGCAACGGCGACGTCAAGGGCCTGCGGGTCGGCGTCGTCAAGGAGTTCGGCGGCGAGGGCTACCAGGCCGGCGTCGTACAGCGGTTCAACGAATCGGTGGAGCTGCTGCGCGAGCTGGGCGCCGAGGTCACCGAGATCTCCTGCCCGTCGTTCGACCTGGCGCTCGCCGCGTACTACCTGATCGCGCCGTCGGAGTGCTCCTCGAACCTGGCCCGCTTCGACGCCATGCGCTACGGCCTGCGCGTCGGCGACGACGGCACGCGCTCCGCCGAGGACGTCACCGCGCTCACCCGCGAGGCCGGCTTCGGCCCCGAGGTGAAGCGCCGCGTCATGCTCGGCACGTACGCGCTGAGCTCCGGCTACTACGACGCGTACTACGGCTCCGCGCAGAAGGTGCGGACGCTGATCAGCCGGGACTTCGAGAAGGCGTTCGAGCAGGTCGACGTGGTCATCTCGCCGACCAGCCCGACCACCGCCTTCCCGATCGGGGAGCGGGCGGACGACCCGCTGGCCATGTACCTGGCCGATCTCTGCACCATCCCGTCCAACCTGGCGGGCAACGCGGCCATGTCGCTGCCCTGCGGCCTGGCGCCCGAGGACGGCCTGCCGGTGGGGTTGCAGATCATCGCGCCCGCCATGGCCGACGACCGGCTCTACCGGGTCGGTGCCGCGGTCGAGGCCGCGTTCACCGCCCGCTGGGGGCATCCGTTGCTGGAGGAGGCACCGTCACTGTGAGCGACAAGCTGTCGAAGGCCAAGGGCTTCAAGAAGTCCCGGGCCGGTACGTATCTGTCCATCGGCACCACGCTGTTCGGCGCGCTGAGCGTCGTCAAGCAGCTGAAGAAGGCCCGCGGCGAGAGCGACACGCTGATGCTGGCCGACGCGGTCGTCTCCGCCGCCGCCATCGTGACCGGTGTGGCCGTGCTCGTCCGCGAGCTGCGCCGCATCGGCGACGACGATGTCCTGCTGGGCTGAGAGGGAAGTTTTGTGACCGTCACTGAACTGGTGTCGTACGAGGACGCGCTCGCGGCCTACGACCCCGTCATGGGCCTGGAGGTCCATGTCGAGCTCGGCACCAAGACCAAGATGTTCTGCGGCTGCGCGACCACGCTGGGCGCGGACGCCAACTCGCAGACCTGCCCCACCTGCCTCGGCATGCCCGGCGCGCTGCCGGTCGTGAACGCGGTCGGCATCGAGTCGGCAATCAAGATCGGCCTCGCGCTGAACTGCGAGATCGCCGAGTGGTGCCGGTTCGCCCGGAAGAACTACTTCTACCCGGACATGCCGAAGAACTTCCAGACCTCGCAGTACGACGAGCCGATCGCCTTCGACGGCTATCTGGACGTCCAGCTGGAGGACGGGGAGATCTTCCGGGTCGGCATCGAGCGCGCCCACATGGAGGAGGACACCGGCAAGTCCCTCCACGTCGGCGGCGCGACCGGCCGGATCCACGGCGCCTCGCACTCGCTGCTCGACTACAACCGCGCGGGCATCCCGCTCATCGAGATCGTCACCAAGCCCATCGAGGGCATGGGGGAGCGGGCCCCGGAGATCGCCAAGGCGTACGTCGCCGAGCTGCGCGAGCTCATCAAGGCCCTCGGGGTCTCCGAGGCCCGGATGGAGATGGGCCAGATGCGCTGCGACGTCAACCTGTCGCTGCGCCCGTACGGCCGGGAGAAGTTCGGCACCCGCTCCGAGACGAAGAACGTCAACTCGCTGCGCAGCGTCGAGCGGGCGGCGCGCTTCGAGATCCAGCGGCACGCGGCCGTGCTCTCCGGCGGCGGCACCATCCTCCAGGAGACCCGTCACTTCCACGAGGAGGACGGCTCCACGACCTCCGGCCGGGTGAAGGAGGAGGCGGAGGACTACCGCTACTTCCCCGAGCCGGACCTGGTGCCGATGGCCCCCTCCCGGGAGTGGGTCGAGGAGCTGCGGGCCGGACTGCCGGAGCTGCCGCGGCTGCGGCGGCAGCGGCTGCAGGCCGAGTGGGGCCTGTCCGATCACGAGATGCAGTCGGTGCTCAACGCCGGCGCCATCCCGCCGATCCTCGCCACCATCGACGCGGGCGCGCCGGCCGACCAGGCCCGCAAGTGGTGGATGGGCGAGTTGGCGCGGCGCGCCAACGAGGACGGCACCGAGCTGTCCGCGCTCCCGATCACCCCGGAGCAGGTCGCCCGGGTCTCGGCGCTGGTCGCCGAGGGCTCGCTCAACGACAAGCTGGCGCGCCAGGTGATCGAGGGCGTGCTGAACGGCGAGGGCGACCCCGACACCGTCGTCGAGAAGCGCGGCCTGAAGGTCGTCTCGGACGAGGGCGCGCTGGGTGCGGCCGTCGACGAGGCCATCGCGGGCAACCCCGCCATCGCGGACAAGATCCGCGGCGGGAAGGTCGCGGCGGCGGGCGCGCTCGTCGGCGCGGTCATGAAGGCGACCCGCGGCCAGGCGGACGCGGGGCGCGTCCGCGAGCTCATCCTGGAGCGGCTCGCCCCGGAGGAGTGACCGGGCACGGCCGGAAGCGGCCGGGGGCCGGACACCCGGGGCCGAGACCCCGCCGGCCTGCGGGCCCTTCGCCGGTTTCCGCCGACTCGCCGTTCGGGCAACCGGAACGGCACGACGGGGCGGTTCTCCTGCGGGAGAACCGCCCCGTCGGCGTCGGCGGAACCGTCCGCAAGGGCCCGTTGACCGCTCGCTGTCCGGGCGCTGTCCGTGCCTGTCCGGGTGGCGGGTGGGGCTGCCCCGGTCCGTTTCCCGCCAGGTCGTACGGCTGTTTTCGCCCGGCCATCCCGTGTCGTTAGCCTCCCGGCGTCACTGCTGCACAGGAGGCTCACTTGGCTACGGACATGTCACGGCGACGGCTGCTCGCACTCGGGGCGGGTACGGCGGGTGCCGCCGCCGCGGGATCGCTGCTGCCGGCGTCGCTGCACGAGGCGCTCGCGGCCGGACCGCCGCCGGGCGGGCCCGCGGCGATCCGGCACGTGGTCGTCCTGATGCAGGAGAACCGTTCGTTCGACCACTACTTCGGCATGCTGCGCGGGGTGCGCGGCTTCGGCGACCGCAACGCGATCGAACTGCCCTCCGGCACCTCCGTCTTCGAACAGCCGGACGGCCCGACGCGGACTGTCCTGCCGTTCCCCGTACGGGACGCCGCCGAGGCGCAGCGCAAGGACCTGCAGTACATCGGCGACCTCGACCACAGCTGGGACGGCGGCCACTCCGCCTGGGGCGACGGCTGGTCCGACAACTGGGTCACGGCCAAGACCGCCGCCACCATGGCGTACTACGACCGCCAGGACCTGCCGCTGCACTACGAGCTCGCGGACACCTTCACCGTCTGCGACGCCTATTACTCCTCCGTCCACACCTCGACCAGCCCCAACCGCAACCACCTGGTCAGCGGCTGGACCGGCTACGAGGCGAACGGCGACCGGGCGGTCGGCAACGACGCGTACGAGGAGGGCACCCACCCCGGTTACGACTGGACCACGTACCCCGAGCGGCTGGAGAAGGCCGGCCGGAGCTGGAAGACGTACCAGGAGTGGGAGAACTTCACCGACAACAACCTGGAGTTCTACGCCTCCTTCAAGGCCGTCGCCCGCAAGGCGCTCGCCAAGGCCGGCGACTACGCCTACATGGAGGCGTTCTACGCCGATGTGCGCAAGGCGTCCGGCGCCGAGCGGCAGCGACTGCTCGGCCTGCTGGACGAGGGCGTGGCCGGGCTCGCACCCGCCGAGCGCAGCCTCTTCGAGCGCGGTCTGCGCCGCGGCGAGACCGGCGGGCTGGCCCGCTCCTTCCGCGCCGACGTGGCGGCCGGGAAGCTGCCGGAGGTCTCGTACGTGGTGCCGCCGGCCGTCGAGTCCGAGCACCCGGGAGCCTCCTCGCCCGCCGCGAGCGCCGCGCTGATCCACCAGCTGCTCGACGCGCTGGGCTCGCACCCGGAGGTCTGGCGGCACACCGCCGTGTTCATCACCTACGACGAGAACGACGGATTCTTCGACCATGTGCCGCCCCCCGTACCCCCGGCGGACGACGCGGACGAGAACTGGGCTGGCCGCCCCACCGGACTCGGCATCCGGGTGCCGATGCTCGTGGTGTCCCCGTGGACCGTCGGCGGCTACGTCTGCTCGGAGGTCTTCGACCACACCTCGGTGATCCGCTTCCTGGAAAGCCGGCTCGGCGTCGAGGAGCCCAACATCACCCCCTGGCGCCGCACCGTCACCGGGGACCTCACCAGCGCCTTCGACTTCCGCCGTCCCCGTTCCCTGCCGGAGCAGCCGGAGCCGGCGCCCGTGCCGCCGTTCACCGGCCGCTGGCGCCCCGTACCGCCGGCCGAGCAGCGGATGCCCGAGCAGGAGCCGGGGACCCGGCGGGCGCGCCCGCTGCCGTACCAGCCGGACGCGCAGGGCAGGTTCGACGGGTCCGACGGGTCCGCGCTGCGGGTCACGCTCAGCAACACCGGGCGCTCGGCGGCGCACTTCACGCTCTATCCGTACGCGGGCGAGTTCGAGGTGCCGCAGCACAAGGACGTGGCCGGCACGGCCGGCTGGCGGGTGCCGGTGACCGGGGACGCGTACCGGTTCACGATCACCGGGCCGAACGGCTTCCGCCGCGAGTTCGCGGGCGCGGGCGCCCCCGGGCCCGAGGTCCGCTCCCGTATCGATCCCCGGAACCACGATCTCCATCTGACGCTCGACAACCGCGGCGAGCGCACGGCCACCTACACCGTCCGGCCGGTCGGTTACGTCGAGGAGGCGGACGTGGCCGACCGGACCCGGGAGGTCGTGGTGAAGGCGGGCCGCAGCAGGACCGTCGTCCACTCCGCGGCCGACGCGCACGGCTGGTACGACCTGGAGATCGCCGTCGCGGAGGACGAGGTCTTCCACCGGCGGCTGATGGGCCACATCGAGGACGGGCGGGAGAGCGTCAGCGGCTGAGCCGGCAGCGGCCCTCCGGCGCGGAGGGCCGTCACCGGCCGACCCGGATCCTGGCCTGGCTCCCGGCCTGGCTTCCGGCCGGGACCGGGCCGACGGCCCGTCAGCACCCCGGACGTGCCCCGCGAGAGCCGGGCCTGAGGCCGTAAACCTCGTCGGCTAAGGCGTCCGGGGCATCCCCTCTCGCGCACCCGGGCCGCTACGGGGCCGGGCCGCGGGACCTAAGGCTCCCGGACCACGAGAGATCGGGCATGCTCCCGATGCGGCAGACCCCTCTAAGAGACGAAGGTGGAACCCACAACAAACCTTCGTCACCGAGGAGTCCGCAGATGTACGCCTACGAATTCCACCAGGTCCGCCAGGCCGACCTCATCCGCGCGGCCGACGAGCAGCGGCTCGCCAAGGAGGCCGTGGAGGCCCGCCGCTCCGCCGGCGGGAAGTCAGGCCGCTCTACCTTCTTGA
>DOWQ01000427.1 GCA_003519485.1 Streptomyces sp.
CGCGCCGCGGCTCGCCGCCGCAACCCGATCGCCCGGCTGACCGGCGGCCGACTGGGCGCCTGACCGGCGCCATTCGCGACACCCGCAGGCCCCCGGCGTGAAGTCCGGGGGCCTGCGCGGGGTCGCGGTCTTCGTCGCGGCGCTCTTCGTCGCGGAGGGCTCGGTCGCGGGGGCTCGGGGAAACCGTCCCGGTTCCCGGTGGACCGGCCCAGCCGCCCGCTACCTCACGCCCCGACGGTCTCCCGCACCTGGTGCGTGGCTTCCTTGTCCAGCGCGACGCGGACCAGCGCCGCCGCGAGGCGCGGCAGGTCGTCCCCGTCCACGAGCTTCGCGAGCGCCGCGGGGGAGCCCGGCAGGCCGACGCGCTCGGCGCCGGCCAGGGCCTTGCTGTCGATGTACGGCCTGAGCTCCGGCCAGACGCCCTGCGCCTCCCGCAGGAAGATGTCGGCTCCGGTCGGCCCGATGCCGGGGAACTCCTGGAGCAGCGCCTTCTCCTCCTCGACGTCCCCGCCCCCGCCGCCACTGCCCTTCCCGCCGCCACTGCTGCCGCCGCTGCCACCGCCGCCGGCCGCCGCCCGCAGCCGCCGCAGGTCGCCGCCGTACCGGTCGAGCAGCAGTTCGGCGCCGTCACCCAGCTGCGTGGCGGTCCGCTCGTCGTAGCGCCGGTAACCGCCCTCCCCCAGCGCGTCCACCCGCTGCTGCCAGGTCGCGTCCGCCATCCGGCGCGCGTCGCGCATGCCGGCGGCGAAGAGGGCGCGGGCCGACGCCACCGCGATGTCCGCCCGGATCCGCGCGGACAGCAGCAGCGACAGCACCAGGAGCTGGTAGAGCGACTGCGGGGTGTCCTTCAACCGGATCCCGGCCTCGTCCGCGTACGTCCGGCCCTGCTCGTCGAGCAGGGCCCGGACCAGCTCGTCGTTCTTCTTGGTCCTGCCTGTACCGCTCATACGCGAGATCACCGCTCCGAATCGGTCAACCGTTCGAATGAGGCTGCCGCCTCTCGGCCCGGGTGCCCGCCGCCGGGCGGGCCAAGCGGACGACCACCTGTTCGGCGGACGGGACGGACGGGACGGACGGCCAGTCCTGCCGGTGCAGGAATCGCCGAGTGTCGCGCGCGGGCCCGGCCGGCCGCACACCTCACCTCAACGGCCGGTGAACAGTCGTCCAACGCTCACCGGCCCGGCCCCCGCACGGCCCGGTGCGCTCGTATGTTTTCCCTTCCCATCCCATCGTCGCTTTTTCTGCGGAGCGGAGGCGGTCGTGGACAACATCCCCTGGGAAATCACTGTCGCGGTTCTCGGTGTGGTCGTCCCGGTCATCGCCGCGATGTACGAGTTCCTCATCATCGGCCGGAAGCGCCTCGGCTATCGCGTGCAGATGGACACCACCGCCACCGACGCGGTCCACTCCCAGTACGCCGGAGTCCTGCAGCAGTTACAGCAGCAGGACGGTACGCCGCTGGCCGACCCGTCGTTCGTACTGCTGCGCATCGAGAACAACGGCGCGACCCACGTCGACACCCACGACTACGCGGTCCTCGACGACGACAAGGTCGGCATCCGCGTCAGGTTCCCCGGGCGCAGAGTGGCCGGAATGGTCGTGACGGAACTCAGCGACAGTTTCCTGCGCCATTCGTTCGGCGAGGATTCCGGACTGAGCGTGCGCAACGGCATCATCGAACTCCCCAAGGTGCCGTTGAACCGCTCCGCGCACTACAAGGTGCTGGCGGCTCTCGAACGCGCTCCGGGGTCGGACCGCGGCCGGGAGGAGTTCGAGGACCCCGAGATCGTCGGCGGCATCAAGGGCGGCGTCGGGAACGGCGGGATCCAGGAGACCACGAGCCACACCGGAACGCCCCGGCAGGCCATCGCGCTGGTCTGCTTCCTCGTGCTGGTCATCATCGCCCAGCTCACCCTCTCCCTCAGCAACAGGGACTCGGTCGCCCCCTTGGACTGCGCCACGGGGAAAGTCACCCTCACCGGTTCCACGGCCTTCGAGCCCGTACTCAGGGAAGCCGCGGACGCGTACGAGCGCACCTGTCCGGGATCCGACTTCGCTCTCGAGACCCGGGGCAGCACCGACGGCGTGCGCGGGCTGGACCGGGCGGGGCGCGAGAAGAGCTCCGGCAGCCTCGACCGGCTGGCGTTCTCCGACGGGGCCAAGGGGGACGGGCATCCGCAGTTGCTGCCGCGCCCCATCGCCTTCTCCCTGTTCACCCTCGTCATCAACAAGGAGGCGGGCGTCCAGGACCTCTCGCTGCAGCAGATCCGGGAGCTCTACGAGGGCCGCATCAGCAACTGGAGCGAGGTGGGCGGGAACGACCGGCCCGTCCGCATCGTCAGCCGGTATTCCGACTCCGGCACCCGTAAGACGTTCCAGAAGCGGGTCCTCGGCGGCACGTGGGAGCCGGACAGCACCTCCGAGAACTGCCAGGAGCGGGACCCCCGGCGCCCCACGCGGGATCGTGCGCTGCCAGCGCAACTCCACCGGCGACGTACTGAACGCCGTCGCGGGCACCCCGGGTGCCATCGGCTACAGCGAGGTGGGGGCCGCCACGGGCCGACGGGATGTGCTGCTCGTACGCATCGACGGCCGTCCGGCCACCCTGGAGGGCGCCGACCACGGGGCGTACCCCTTCTGGGAGACGGAGTACGCCTATACGTACGGGGAGCCCCGGGCCGGCTCGCCGGCGGCCAGCTTCCTGCGCTATCTGACGAACGAGGTCGGAAAGGACATCGTGCGCTCCCACGGCCACCGCCCCTGTGCGGAGCTGCAGAACCCGATGCTGTGCCGGCCGTCCTGACGGGCGGCACGGCGGGGCCGGGGGGCCGCCCGTACGGTCCTCACGCGGTGGCCGGCAGCCTGCCCGGGTCGATCCGCTGCTCGGCCAGGTAGTAGAGGACCGCTCCGGCGGTCAGCGGCGCGGCCCACGCGGGGCTGACGGTCATGCCGTCGTCCTGCCGGACGGCGATCACCGTGGCACCGAAGTCTCGGCCGAACAGAGTCTGGCAGTCGCCGAACGTCCGGCCCGACAGCGATCCGGGCAGCCGCAGCGAGTAGGTGTTGCCGCGCCCGCCGCTGCTCATCAGTTCCGCGTAGACCTCGGTGATGCCGGGGTCCAGCGCCTCCTCGGTGAGCAGATTCGGCATGTGCCACTGCACGCACTGCACGCCGGGGTTCACATAGCGCAGGTGCTGGCAGCGGCTCATGTCGCGCAGCGCGGCCACCAGGTGCACCTCCGGGCGGAGGTGGTCGACGGCGACGGCGAGCGCCAGCGCCTCGTTGTCGTCCCGCGCGTCGATCACGACCGTGGCGGCGCTCGGCACGCACGCCCTGGTGAGCACGTCGACGGCGGTCAGGTCGCCGCGTACGAACTGGACCTGCTCGTCCTCGGGCATCGGGTGCTCGCCGACGTCCTCCCAGGCACACAGCGCGATCCTGGAGCGGTTCTCCACCCGCAGCTCGTGGACGATGCGTTCGGTCCGCCCCGGGGTGTATCCGAGGAGGACGATGTGGCCGCTGAGGTCGAGGTCGACCACGCCCTTCATCCGCTTTCCCTTCATGGCCGAGAGGTAGGCCGCCAGCTCGGTGAACAGGATGGTCAGCGTGACGATCCCGCCGATGATCACATAGGCGCCGACGAGGTGGCCCAGCCCCGTCTCCGGGAAGAAGTCTCCGTACCCGACGGTCGAACCCGTGACGACGAACCACCAGAAGAAGTTCTCCGGCGCGGTGATCTCGTTCGAAGCCGGCTCCACCAGCCACAGCGCGAGCCAGCTCGTGATGAAGACGACGAGCGCCACCGTGAGCGCCGCCCGCCACCCGCGGACGCGCGAGCGCAGGACCTGGACGAACCTGGCCACGATGACCGGCACCTGGGATCTCCCGTACGGACGGCTGGCGGAAAACCGCATCGTACCGGCCGGGCAACGGATTTCCCGGCGACGAGCGCGCCCTGCCCACGACTCCTCGCCTGTGCGGCGTTGTGGGCGGAACCGCCCGGGCGGCGGACGCCGGGACCGCTCCATGCCGTTCGGCGCCGTGACCGCCCGCGGACCGGCCGGGGCCCGGCCGGG
>DOWQ01000428.1 GCA_003519485.1 Streptomyces sp.
GCTCCCGCTCCGGCAGCAGGGACCAGCGCCCGGCGACGGTCGGCGGGCCGGCCTGCGATGCCGTTGGCCGCCCCGTACGGCCGGTGAGGGAGCCGTACCGGCCGCGCGGCACGGAGCGTTTCGCCCGGTGGGCCGTGGCGCCCGCGGTGCGGCCGGAACCGAGGAGGGCACGCAGCGGTGACAGCGTGTCGTTGGTGAGCCGGCCCGACCAGGCGAGATCCCAGACGGCCTCGGCCAGCTGGGGATCTGTGCAGTCCGGGTGGCCGGCGGACCGGACCTGATCTGCGATCTGCCGGAAGAACAGGCCATAACCGCCGGACAGGGCCGTCGATACGGCCTCGTGGAGGGGGCTCTGTTCGAACGGCAGGGGCACGGGCAGGAGCAGTGGTGCGGCGTCCGCGAGGAACAGCGACACCCAGCCGTCCTTGCCGGGCAGCGCGCCGGCGCCCGCCCAGACCACCTCGCCGGCGGCCGTCAGCTCGTCGAGCAGCGCGGGGGAGTAGCCGCCGACGCGGGACGGCAGCACCAGCTTCTCCAGCGCGGAGGCGGGGACGGGCGCGCCCTGCAACTGCTCGATGGTGCGGACGAGGCCGTCGATGCCCCGCAGGCTGTGGGTGCCGACATGCTGCCACTGGGGCAGGAAGGAGCCGAGGGCGGCGGGGGAGACCGGCTCCAGCTCCTGGCGCAGCGCGGCCAGGGAGCGGCGGCGCAGCCGCCGCAGCACTCCGCTGTCGCACCACTCCTGCCCCGAGCCGGAGGGGTGGAACTCGCCCTGCACGACGCGGCCCGCGGCGGCCAGCCGGTGCAGGGCGCCGTCGGTGACCGCGGTGCCCAGCCCGAAGCGCTCGGCGGCCATGGCGGAGGTGAAGGGGCCGTGGGTGCGGGCGAAGCGGGCGAGGAGGTCGCCCAGCGGGTCCTTAACGGGCTCGGTGAACGCCTCGGGCACCCCGACCGGCAGCGCCGTGCCCAGGGCGTCCCGGAGTCGCCCGGCGTCCTCCACGGCGGCCCAGTGCTCGGCCCCCGCGATACGGACCCGGATGGCGCGCCGGGCGTCCGCCAGCTCGGCCGGCCACTGCGGATCCGCGCCGCGCTCGGCCAACTCGCCGGCGGTGAGCGGGCCGAGCAGCCGGAGCAGGTCGGCGACGCTCTCACGGTCCTTGGCGCGGCGGTCCTCGGTGCGCCACTGGAGCTCCTGCTCCAGCTGGGTCAGGACGTCGGCGTCGAGCAGTTCGCGCAGCTCGGCCTGGCCGAGCAGCTCCGCCAGCAGCCGGGAGTCCAGGGACAGGGCGGCGGCCCGGCGCTCGGCGAGCGGGGAGTCGCCCTCGTACAGGTACTGCGCGACATAGCCGAAGAGGAGCGAGCGGGCGAAAGGGGACGGCTCCGGGGTGGTGACCTCGACGAGCCGGACCCGGCGGGCCTCGATGTCGCCCATCAGCTCGGTGAGGCCGGGGACGTCGAAGACGTCCTGGAGGCATTCGCGGACCGCCTCCAGGACGATCGGGAAGGACCCGAACTCAGCTGCGACCTGGAGCAGCTGCGAGGCCCGCTGTCGCTGCTGCCACAGCGGGGTCCGCTTGCCGGGGCTGCGGCGCGGCAGCAGCAACGCGCGGGCGGCGCACTCGCGGAAGCGGGAGGCGAACAGGGCCGAGCCGCCGACCTGGTCGGTGACGAGCCCGCTCACCTCACCGTGTTCGAAGACGATGTCGGCGGCGCCCACCGGGGGCTGCTCGGGGTCGGCCGTGGCCCCGAGTGAGGGCCCGCCGGACTGTCCGCCGGACTGCTCGTCCGGGGACACGGGCATGTCGAGCAGGTCCAGGCCCATCAGGTCCGCGTCGGGCAGCCGCAGCACGAGCCCGTCGTCGGCGTGCATGACCTGGGCGTCCATGCCGAACCGCTCGGCGAGGCGGGCGCCCAGTGCCAGCGCCCACGGGGCGTGCACCTGGGCGCCGAACGGGGAGTGGACGACGACCCGCCAGTCGCCCAGCTCGTCGCGGAACCGCTCGACGACGACCGTCCGGTCATCCGGGACATGCCCGCACGCCCGGCGCTGCTCGTCGAGGTACGCGAGCAGATTGTCCGCGGCCCAGGCGTCCAGACCCGCGGCGAGGAGCCGCAGCCGGGCGTCCTCGGGAGTGAGGCCGCCGACCTCGCGGAGGAACGCGCCGAGGGCCCGGCCGAGCTCCAGCGGCCGGCCCAGCTGGTCGCCCTTCCAGAACGGCAGCCGCCCCGGCACGCCCGGCGCGGGGGAGACCAGGACCTGGTCCCGGGTGATGTCCTCGATCCGCCAGGTGGTGGTGCCGAGTGTGAAGACGTCCCCGACGCGGGACTCGTAGACCATCTCCTCGTCCAGCTCGCCGACCCGGCCGCCGCCCTTCCTGGTGTCCGCGCCGGCCAGGAAGACCCCGAAGAGGCCGCGGTCCGGGATGGTGCCGCCGGAGGTCACCGCCAGCCGCTGGGCGCCCGGCCGGCCTGTGACCGTGCCGGCGACGCGGTCCCACACCACGCGCGGCCGCAGCTCGGCGAAGGCGTCGGACGGATAGCGGCCGGCGAGCATGTCCAGCACGGAGGTGTACGCCGACTCGGGCAGCGACGCGAAAGGCGCGGCTCCCCGGACGAGCGCCAGCAGCTCCTCCACGTCCCAGCTGTCCATCGCAGTCATGGCGACGATCTGCTGGGCCAGCACGTCGAGCGGGTTCGCCGGGACGCGCAGCGCCTCGATGGCGCCGGTGCGCATCCGCTCGGTCACCACCGCGGCCTGCACCAGATCGCCGCGGTACTTGGGGAAGACCACGCCGGTGGAGACCGCCCCCACCTGGTGGCCGGCCCGGCCGACCCGCTGGAGGCCGGAGGCGACCGAGGGCGGCGATTCGACCTGGATGACGAGGTCGACCGCGCCCATGTCGATCCCCAGCTCCAGGCTGGAGGTGGCGACGACGGCGGGCAGCCGGCCGGCCTTGAGATCCTCCTCGACCTGCGCGCGCTGCTCCTTGGACACCGAGCCGTGGTGGGCCCGGGCGAGCACGGGCGGTGCGCCCCGGGCGGCCCCGGAGCCGCCCATCAGCTCGGCGGGGGAGTGGCCCTCCGGGACCGGCTCACCGAGCGCCCGTTCGTACGCGATCTCGTTGAGCCGGTTGCAGAGCCGCTCCGCGAGCCGGCGGGAGTTGGCGAAGACGATCGTGGAACGGTGGGCCTGCACCAGGTCCGTGATCCGCTCCTCGACATGGGGCCAGATCGACGGTTTCTCGGCGGCATCGGGGTCGGTCTCGCGGGCGGGGGCGCCGCCCAGCTCGCCCAGATCCTCGACCGGCACGACCACCGACAGATCGAACTCCTTGCCGGACGGCGGCTGCACGATCCTCGTCCGGCGCTGCGGGGAGAGGTAGCGCGCCACCTCGTCCACCGGGCGGACGGTCGCGGACAGGCCGATACGGCGGGCGGGGCGCGGCAGCAGCGCGTCCAGCCGCTCCAGGGAGAGGGCCAGATGGGCGCCGCGCTTCGTGCCCGCGACGGCGTGCACCTCGTCGAGGATGACCGTCTCCACGCCGGCCAGGGCGTCCCGCGCGGCGGAGGTCAGCATCAGGAACAGCGACTCGGGAGTCGTGATCAGGATGTCCGGCGGCCGGTTGGCGATCGAGCGGCGCTCGGAGGCCGGGGTGTCCCCGGACCGGATCGCGACCCGCACCTCGGGCTCGGGCAGGCCCAGCCGCACAGCCTCCTGCCGGATACCGGTCAGCGGGCTGCGGAGATTGCGCTCGACATCGACCGCGAGGGCCTTGAGGGGGGAGATGTACAGCACCCGGCAGCGCTTCTTCGGCTCGGCGGGCGGGGGTGTGCCGGCGAGGCGGTCAAGCGCGGCCAGGAAGGCGGCGAGGGTCTTGCCGGAGCCCGTCGGGGCGACCACGAGCACGTCGGATCCCTCACCGATCGCCTGCCAGGCGCCCTCCTGCGCGGCGGTGGGCGCGGTGAAGGCCCCCGTGAACCAGGCGCGGGTCGCGGGGGAGAAGGCGTCGAGGGCCGGGGAGGCCGGGTCGTCCGACATGCCTCCCATCGTGCACCCCGGCACCGACAACGAGCTGTCACCGCAGGTCGGAGCGGGGGTACCTGGATCCGGTGGCGACGGCGGGAGGCACAATGGGCGGTATGCGCACAGGTGAGCACGCACGCCACTGGCAGCATCCGCAGCTGCCCGGGGTCGACCTGCTGCGCGCCCGCTACGTCAGCCACACCTTCGCCCGGCACGCCCACGACGGCTTCGTGATCGCGGCGGTCACCGGCGGGGTCGAGGGGATCGGGCTGCCGCGCGGCGCCGAGCACGTCGGCGCCGGCGGGGTCGTGCTGCTCAACCCCGACACCCCGCACACCGCGTACGCCGGCGCCCGCGAGGGCTGGAGCTACCGGGTCCTGTACCCGTCGGTCGAGGTGGTCGCCGACGTCGCCGCCGAGCTGGGCCCGGCGCGCGGCACCCCGTCGTTCGCCGAATCGGTGCTCGACGACCCGGACACCGCCCGGCTGATAGCCGAGGTGCACCGGGCGGCCGAGCAGAACAACGGGCTCGCCGCCGGCACCCTGCTGCGGCAGGCCGTCGCGCGGCTGCTCCGCCGCCACGGCACCCCCGCCGGGGCGCCCGCCGCGCGGCAC
>DOWQ01000782.1 GCA_003519485.1 Streptomyces sp.
CGCCGCTCCGCCCCAGCCCGCCAGCGTCCGCACCCGGGCGGCGGCGTCGGCCAGCCGCTCCTCGGGCAGCTCGCCGTCGCGGACGGCCCGGACGAGGGCGTCCCGCAGCCGCAGCACGGTCTCCTCGTCGGCCAGTCCACCGCCGACGCAGATCGCGTCGGCCCCCGCGGCGATGGCCAGCACGCTGCCGCGCTCGATGCCGTAGGCGGCCGAGATGGCCCGCATCTCCATGCCGTCGGTGACGATCAGGCCGCGGAAGCCGAGGCCGCCCTCCGTGACCGGCGACCGGAGCAGCCCGCTGAGGGCCGGCGGGCTGAGCGTCGCCGGCCTCGCCGGGTCGAGCGCGGGCAGCAGGATGTGCGCGCTCATCACGGCCTTGGTGCCGGCCTCGATCGCGGCCCGGAAGGGAACGAGCTCGCGGACCCACAGGGTCTCCGGGTCCGCGTCGATGCGCGGCAGCGCATGGTGGGAGTCGACGCTGGTGTCGCCGTGGCCGGGGAAGTGCTTGGTGCAGGCGGCGACCCCGGCGGACTGGAGCCCGTCGATGTACGCGGCGGTGTGCCGCGCGACGAGCCCGGGGTCGGAGCCGAAGGACCGGACGCCGATGACCGGGTTGTCCGGGTTCGAATTGACGTCGGCGGACGGCGCCCAGTTGAGGTTGACCCCGCACTCGGCGAGCCGGCGGCCGAGCTCCCGGGCGACGGCGCGGGTCAGCGCCGGGTCGTCGGCCACGCCGAGGGCCAGGTTGCCAGGGAAGGAGGAGCCGGTGCGGGCCTCCAGCCGGGTGACGTCGCCGCCCTCCTCGTCGACGGCGACGAGCAGGTCGTCGCGCTCGGCGCGCAGCCGGGCGGTGAGCGCGGCGAGCTGCCCGGGCGACTCGATGTTGCGGCCGAAGAGGCCGACCGAGGCCAGCCCCTCACCGAGCCGGCGCAGCAGCCATTCGGGGGCCGTGGTGCCGGTGAAGCCGGGCTGGAGGACGGTGAGGGCGTCGTGGGTGACCGTGTCAGTACGGGGGGCGAGGGTCGTCATGGGGTGCTTATCCCTTCACCGCGCCGGAGGTGAGACCGCCGACCGCCTTGCGTTGCAGGAACAGGAAGAGGACGAGGATCGGGATGGCGAACAGCGAGGCGGCGGCCATGGTCGCGCCCCAGTCGTCGCCGAACGCGGTCTGGAACTGGGAGAGCCACAGGGGCAGCGTCTGCGCCTCCGCGTCCTTGTTCAGGATCAGCACCAGCGGGAATTCGTTCCAGGCGGTGATGAAGCCGAAGAGCGAGGTGGCCATCAGCCCGGGGGCGAGCAGCGGGAAGATCACCTTGATGAACGCCCCGGTGCGGGAGCAGCCGTCGACCATCGCCGACTCCTCCAGCTCCTTGGGCACCGCGGCGATGTAGTTGCGCAGCGTCAGGATGGTCAGCGGCAGCACCATGACCATGTAGAAGAGGGTCAGCGGCAGCAGGCTGTTCAGCATCTCGGCGTCGCGTACGAGCATGTAGATCGCGATGACCATGACCTCCCAGGGTGCCATCTGGGCGATCATGAAGATGAGCACGACACCCCCGCGGCCCTTGAAACGCATCCGGGCGACGGCGAAGGACGCGAAGAGGGCGATCACCAGGGAGAGCCCCACCGCCAGCAGGGTGACGGTGAGCGAGTTCCGGACCAGCGCCCAGAAGTTGTCCGCGTTCACGGCCGTAGCGAAGTGCTCGAAGGTGACGTCCGTGGGGAACCACACCGGGTCCTCGGTGATGATGTCCCGGTTCGGCTTGAACGCCGTGTTGAACATCCAGTACACGGGGAACACGAAGCCGGCGAAGAGCAGGAGCGCCGTCGTGTTGAGCGAGATGCGGCCGAGGAGAGATCGCTTCACGACTCGTCCCTCTCTTGCTTCAGAACGATGCGGAAGTAGTACGACATCAGGGCCAGCAGGATGAGGATGGTGAGCAGCGAGATCGCCGCGCCCATCCCGAAGTGCTGGTTTCCGACGCCCTCGACGAAGGCGTAGATCGGCAGGGTCTCGGTGAGCCGGTCGGGGCCGCCCTGGTTGACCGCGTAGATCTGCGGAAAGGCCTTGAAGACCCAGATGACCTCGAGGAAGGTCGTCGCGAAAAGGAACGGCTTGATGAAGGGGTACGTCACCGAGGTGAAGGTCTTCCACGCCCCGGCGCCGTCCAGCGAGGCCGCCTCGTACAGCTCCTTGGAGATCGTCGTGGTGGCCGCGTAGAGGCTGAGCGCCACGAACGGGATGGACTGCCAGACGATCAGCAGGGTGATGACGAAGAAGGTGGAGAGCTGGCTGCCGGTCCAGTTGTAGTCGGCCATGGCATGCCAGCCGAGCCGGTCCAGGATCCAGTTGACGACGCCGAAGCGCTGGGCGAACAGCCACTGGTAGACGGTGGTGGCCGCGATGATCGGCATCGCCCAGGTGAGGACGAGGCCGGCCGACAGCAGGAGCCGCATCCACGGGCCGAGCCGGGCCAGCAGCAGCCCGATCAGGGTGCCCAGCACCATGATCAGCACCACGTTGGTGAGGGTGAACGTCACCGTCCGGCCGGTGACCCGCCAGAAGTGCTCGCTGCCGAGCACCGAGCTGTAGTTCTCCCAGCCGTTCCACTCGGTGAGGTGCTGGATCAGCTGCCGCGCGTTGAGGTTCTGGAACGACAGCAGGCCGTTCTTCACCAGCGGCCAGCCCAGGAACACCACGGTCACGGCCAGCGCGGGCAGGAGCAGCAGATAGGGAGCGCCGTTGCCGGCCCGTCCCGTACGGCTTCCACCCGGTGGCGGATTTCCGCCGTGGCGGCCCCGGGGCGGGCGTTTCACCGCTGCCTCGTCCAGCTGCACTGCCATGTCCACTCTTTCCGGCAAGAGGTGGCTCGCCGCACCGGGGGCGCGCCACCGTGGTCGTACGACAGCGCGGATTCCGTACGGGCCGGGGAGGTGGTCCGTACGGAATCCGCTCAGGTCACTGCTTCTGCGCCAGGCGCTTGTTGAGCTCCTCCTCGACCTGCTCGGCCGCCTCCTTGTGGGACTTGCCCTTGAGCACGGCGGTCATATAGGTCTTCACCGGGTTCGGCGGGTTCTCCACCGCGGCCCACTCGGGGATCAGCGGGGTGGTTCCGCCGGACAGCGAGGCGGCGGGGGCCGCGGCCTCGGCGGCCTCGTTGCCCGTCAACCGGTCCTGGAGCGACTCCTTGTTGGGGATCACGCCGCTCTCCTCGGCCAGCAGGCCCTCGTTCTTGTCGGAGAGAGCGATCCTGAGGAATTCCCGGGCCAGCTCCTGCTTCTCGCTGCCCGCCGCGACGGCCAGGTTGGAGCCGCCGAGGAAGACGCCCTCGGGCTTGTCGGCCGTCTCACCAGGGATGGTGAAGTAGCCGATGTGCTCCTCCAGCCCGGGGTTGGCCTCGACGGCGGTGGCCGCCTCCCAGCTCATGCCGATCATGGCGCCGGTCTCGCCCTTGGCGAAGACGTCCGCCTGCTGCGGGGTCGCCTCGTCCTTGTCCTTGGGCGCGTCGCTGAGTTCGGCGTACTGCTGGTAGACCTCCATGGCCTCGCCGACCTTGGGGTCGGCCAGGTTGGAGACCCAGGTGTCGCCGTCCTTCTTCACCAGCTCGGCGCCCTCGCCGATGAGCAGGCCGTCGAAGAAGTACCAGTTCTGGCCGGGCATGTAGATCGGCTCGGCGTCGGTCTTCTGCTCGATGGTCCTCAGGTTCTCCAGGAACTCGGCGCGCGTCTTCGGGGTGCCCTTCAGACCGGCCTCGGCCCAGACCTGCTTGTTGTAGATGACCACCCGGTTGGCGACGTACCAGGGTGCCGCGTACTGCTTGCCGTCCACGATGGAGGAGGCGTTGATCGATTCCGTCCAGTCCCCGCCGATCTCCTTCTTGAGGTCGGAGAGGTCGGCCAGGCCACCGGTCATCGCGTAGGCCGGGGTCTGGGTGTTGCCGACCTCGATGACGTCCGGCGGGTTGGACTCGGAGAGCGCGGTGGTCAGCTTCTGCTGGATGCCGTTCCACTGCTGGACTTCCAGCTTGAGCTTGGCACCGGTCTTCTTCTCGAACTCCGTCCGTACCGCCTTGGTCCAGCCGTCCGGGGTCGAGCCGTCCATGGCCCAGAGCGTCAGCGTCTCGCCCTTGAAGCCGTCCGCTCCGGCCTTCTTGTCCTCGCTGTCGCCGGACCCACAGGCCGCGACACTCACCAGCATTGCCGCGACGCCTGTCGCCGCTATGAGTCCACGCTTCACCGCACACTCTCCTCAAGGGACGGGGTGTGGTCCTTAATGGTTTAGACCAGTGCCCCGCAGCTTGGCCTAGACCTATAGGGGTGTCAAGGGTGTATAAGAAGGGCTGTCGGCTCCGTTACCGGACCGACATCTGACCGGGCGGCGCTGTGAACAGAGGCGCCATGGCCGCCGGCCGTGCCACGATGTGACCCGCTACGTACGGAGGAGCCGGTGACGGCAGCAGGGCAGAAGCCGGGAAGGCTGACGATGGAGACCGACGGGGGCGCCGAGAACGGGCAGAACGGGCCGGCAGCCGCCACCCGCACCGCGCGGGTGCCCAAGTACTACCGGCTGAAGCGGCACTTGCTGGACATCACCGAGACACTGCCGCCCGGCACCCCGGTCCCACCGGAGCGCACGCTCGCCGCGGAGTTCGACACCTCCCGCACCACCGTGCGCCAAGCGCTCCAGGAGCTCGTCGTCGAGGGCCGGCTGGAACGCATCCAGGGCAAGGGCACCTTCGTCGCCAAACCCAAGGTGTCCCAGGCGCTGCAACTCACCTCGTACACCGAGGACATGCGCGCGCAGGGCCTGGAACCCGCCTCGCAGCTCCTCGACATCGGGTACGTCACGGCCGACGACCGGCTCGCCGAGCTGCTCGACATCACCGCGGGCGGCCGGGTGCTGCGCATCGAACGGCTGCGGCTGGCGAGCGGCGAGCCGATGGCCATAGAGACGACCCACCTGTCGGCGAAGCGTTTCCCGGCGCTGCGCCGCAGCCTGGCGAAGTACACCTCTCTCTACACGGCGCTGTCCGAGGTCTACGGCGTCCGGCCGGCCGAGGCCGAGGAGACCATCGAGACCTCGCTCGCCACCCCGCGGGAGGCGGGACTGCTGGGCACGGACGTCGGCCTGCCGATGCTGATGCTCTCCCGGCACTCGCTGGACGCGGAGGGCGAGCCGGTGGAGTGGGTCCGGTCGGTGTACCGCGGCGACCGCTACAAGTTCGTGGCGAGGCTGAAGCGGCCGAGCGACTGAGGCCGGGCGCACCCCGCCCCACGGCTGGAGGCGCGGGGGTCGTCCCCCGCAGGGCGAGGCCGGACCCGGGGGCCCGAATGACCGGTTCCGGTCGGGCCGCCGATCCGGAATCCGGTCGGGGCCGCTCCCGGCGGCGGCCCGGAACCGTACGGCAACCTTTCCGGAGCCCTCTGTGAGGTACCCCGGTCAACCCTTCTGACCTGCGGGTTGAACACTGTGTCCGTACCGGTATGCGGACACCTAGTGACTGCCCCCCGATCCCGGGCTTAGATTTCCTGCGCATTACGAAGGAGATCAGAGCAGGAAACGGAGTCGCCCATGCCGGAGACAGAGCCAGCCTCAGACAACGCCACCAGACAGGGAATGCCACCGAAGACGATCGCGATCTGGGCCATCGTGGGCCTGATCGGCGCGGCAGGCTGGACCATGCTGGCGCTGTCACGCGGCGAGGAGGTGTCGGCCGCGTGGATGGTCGGCGCGGCCCTCGGCTCGTACGCCATCGCCTATCGCTTCTACTCCCGCTTCATCGCCAACCGCGTACTGAAGGTCGACAAGACGCGGGCGACCCCCGCTGAACGGCTCGACAACGGTGTCGACTTCCACGCCACCGACCGGCGGGTGCTCCTCGGTCACCACTTCGCGGCCATCGCCGGGGCGGGCCCGCTGGTCGGCCCCGTGCTCGCGGCCCAGATGGGTTATCTCCCCGGCACCATCTGGATCATCGTCGGCGTGATCTTCGCCGGTGCGGTCCAGGACATGGTGGTCCTGTTCTTCTCCATGCGCCGGGACGGCAAGTCGCTCGGCCAGATGGCACGGGACGAGATCGGCCCGGTGGGCGGCGCCGCCGCGCTCATCGCCGTCTTCATGATCATGATCATCCTGCTGGCGGTGCTGGCGCTGGTCGTGGTCAACGCGCTCGCCGGCTCGCCGTGGGGCACCTTCTCCATCGCGATGACGATCCCGATCGCCTTCCTGATGGGCTTCTACCTGCGCGTGCTGCGGCCGGGCCGGGTGACCGAGATCTCGGTCATCGGCGTGTCCCTGCTGCTCCTCGCGATCGTCTCCGGCCGGTGGGTCGCCGAGTCCTCGTGGGCCGACTTCTTCACGCTGGAGCCCGCCACCCTGGTGATCTGGCTCGTGATCTACGGCTTCATCGCCTCGGTGCTGCCGGTGTGGATGCTGCTGGCCCCGCGCGACTATCTGTCGACGTTCATGAAGATCGGCACCATCACCCTGCTGGCGCTGGGCGTGGTCGTCGCCCTGCCGAACATGAAGATGGACGCGGTCACGGACTTCGCCTCCCGCGGTGACGGTCCGGTGTTCGCCGGCTCGATGTTCCCCTTCGTCTTCATCACCATCGCGTGCGGCGCCCTCTCCGGCTTCCACGCCCTGGTCTCCTCGGGCACCACCCCGAAGATGATCCAGAAGGAGACGCAGGTCCGCATGATCGGCTACGGCTCCATGCTGATGGAGTCCTTCGTCGCCATCATGGCGATGGTGGCCGCCTGCATCATCGACCCCGGTCTCTACTTCGCGATGAACGCCCCGGCGGGTGTCGTCGGCGATACGGTGCAGTCCGCCTCGCAGGCGGTCGCCAGCCTCGGCTACAGCATCACCCCGGACCAGCTGGCCGCGGCCGCGAAGGCGGTCGAGGAGGAGACGCTGCTGGCCCGTACGGGTGGCGCGCCGACGCTGGCCGTCGGCATGTCGGAGATCTTCTCGCAGGTCGTCGGCGGCCAGGGGATGAAGGCCTTCTGGTACCACTTCGCCATCATGTTCGAGGCCCTGTTCATCCTCACCACGGTCGACGCGGGCACCCGGGTCGGCCGGTTCATGCTCCAGGACATGCTGGGCAACATCTACAAGCCCTTCCGTGACGTCAGCTGGAAGCCGGGCCTGTGGTCCGCGAGCGCGATCGTCGTCGGCGCCTGGGGCTACTTCCTGTGGGTCGGTGTGCACGACCCGCTGGGCGGCATCTACCAGCTGTTCCCGCTCTTCGGTATCGCCAATCAGCTGCTGGCGGCCGTCGCACTGGCGGTCTGTACGACGCTGCTGGTCAAGTCGGGCCGGCTCAAGTGGGCCTGGATCACCGCCATACCCCTCGTCTGGGACGTCGCGGTGACGCTCACGGCGAGCTGGCAGAAGATCTTCTCCGGCGACCCCAAGATCGGCTTCTTCTCGCAGCGGACCGTCTACCAGAACGCGATCGACGACGGGAAGGTCCTGCCGCCCGCGAAGAACATGGACGACATGCACACCGTGGTCCTCAACTGCACGGTGGACGGCGTGCTCTCGGTGATCTTCGCGGTGCTGATCATCGTGGTCCTGGTCGACGCCACCCGGATGTGCGTCAAGGCGATCCGCAACCCGGCGGGACACCCGCTGGACGAGGTGCCGCACGTCGAGTCCGAGCTCGTCGCCCCGGCCGAGCTCTGGCCGACTCCCGAGGAGAAGGCCGAACTGGTCGCGGCGGGTCTCGGCACCGAAGGCGGCATGCGCAAGGAGAGTGCCGGTGCCGGAGGCCGGTCATGAGCCGGCTCACGGCCGTACGGAACACCGCCGCGAGGGTCCGCTGGTTCTGGCGCGAGGCGTCGGGCGAATCGGCGTACGACCGGTACGTCGCGCACCTGCGGCGGCACGACCCGGACGCGGAGGTGCCGAGCCGGCGGGACTTCGAACGGCAGCGCACCGACGCGCGAGAGGCGGACCCCCGCGAGGGATTCCGCTGCTGCTGACCGGAGTCCGGCCGGCCGCCTGTCGGCGGCCGGCCGGTCTCTGAGCGAACGCGCCAACGACGGCCTCGGCAGAAAATGCCGGGGCCGTCGTCGTACCCGTGCGGCACACTGCTGTGCATGGACATCACGATCCGCGCCGCCCGGCCCGAGGAGTACCCGGCCCTCGGGGAGCTGACCGCGCGTGCCTATCTCGACGACGGTCTGCTCGATTCCGGGGAGTCCGATTCGTATCTGCTCGTGCTGCGGGATGTCGCCGGCCGGGCGGAGGAGACCGAGGTCCTGGTGGCGGCCGACTCCGCGAGCGACGAGGTGCTGGGCGGCGTCGCCTTCGTCACTCCCGGCAGCCGGTACGCGGATGTGGCGCGGGAGGACGAGGGCGAGTTCCGGATGCTGGCCGTGGCGCCCGCGGCCCGCCGCCGCGGCGCGGCCGAGGCGCTCGTACGGGCCTGCCTGGACCGGGCCCGGGAGGCCGGGCTGGTGGGGGTCGTGCTCTCCACCCAGCCGCAGATGTCGGCGGCCCACCGGCTGTACCGGCGGCTCGGGTTCGTCCGGACCCCGGAGCGGGACTGGGAGCCGATACCGGGCCTCCGCCTGCAGACCTTCAGCTGCGGACTCTGAGCGGCGTACGGGGCGGGGCGCTGCGCGCGTACGGCCC
>DOWQ01000563.1 GCA_003519485.1 Streptomyces sp.
CTGCCCGGGGTGCTGCGCGGCCGGGCGGTCGGTGCGATCGAGACGACCACGCTCGACGAGCCGCGCGACCAAGCGGAGTTCGTCCGCCGGACCGCTGCCGAAGCGGACGTCCGGGTGTTGCGGAGCGCACCCGGCGAGCGGCGGCTGGGGCCGCTCCGCTGGCAGGTCCTGTGGCCGNNTCACCCTGCTGGTCCGCACGGCAGGGCTGAGTCTGCTGCTGCTCGGCGATCTGGAACCGTCGGCGCAGCAGGGCCTGGCGGCCGTCACCGCGCTGTCGACCGTCGATGTCCTCAAGGTCGCTCACCACGGCTCCGCCTACCAGGATCCGGGACTGCTGAGACGACTGCGTCCTCGAATCGCCGTGATCTCGTGCGGCGCGGACAATCCGTACGGCCATCCCTCGCCCCGGACGGTGGCCGCGCTCCGCGCCCAGGGCGCCGCCGTGCTGCGGACCGACAGGGACGGGGCGATCGCGGTGACCGGCACGTCCGCCGGGCTCGGTGCGGCGGTGCGGGGAAGCGGAGCGGGTCCGTCAGCGGCCGCCGAGCGACGCGGGACGGCCGGGCATCCGGCCGCCGGCGTGGTCCACGGAGCCGAGCGCTCCGGTCCTACTCGGACTCCAGCCAGCCCTCGTACTCCGCCGCGAGCGCGTCGAGCGCCGCCGGGTCCGGGGCGGTCGCCGGGTCCTCGATCACGACCAGCCACTGCGCGTCCTCGGCGTCGTCCTCGCCGGCGAGGGCCTCCCGTACGATCTCGGGCTCGGTCGCGAGGTCGAACCGGTCCGCGGCCTCGGTTGCGGCCTCTCCGGCGGCGTCCCGGTCGGGCAGCACCAGCAGATGGCGCACGGCGGGCGCCGCGGGGGAGACGGTGTCGTCGGGGGAGGGGTGCGCGCTGCTCATCCCGCCATTGTGCGCGACGCATTCTCTGTCGATTCGTGCGGCGGTGAGCTCTCCCGTTTCTCCGCCCGGCTCCCGCTCGGTGGCCTGCTCGGGAGCGCCGGCTCTCGGGCGGCTCAGACGCGGACGGCCGGAGGGCCGGACAGCGAGCCCCTCGGGCGCCCGACAGCCACTGGGCCCGGACAGGCCTTCCGCCCGGACAGCCGGTACACGGGGGCGGGGTGCGCCCGGCGCGGATGTCGGTGGCGCGTGGGATGCTGGGCCGCGATGGCCAGGAAGACGATGACCGAAGACCCGCTCGCCCCCGTCACGCTCGCCGTGGGCCAGGAGGACCTCCTTCTGGACCGCGCCGTGCAGCAGGTGGTCGCGGCGGCGCGCGCCGCCGACGCCGACACCGACGTGCGCGACCTCACCTCCGACCTGCTCCGGCCCGGCACACTCGCGGAGCTGACCAGCCCGTCGCTCTTCGCCGAGCGCAAGGTCGTCGTCGTGCGGGACGCCCAGGACCTGGGGGCCGACACGGTCAAGGACATCAAGTCCTACCTCGCCGCGCCCGCGGAGGAGATCACCCTGGTCCTGCTGCACGCCGGTGGCGCCAAGGGCAAGGGACTGCTGGACGCGGCCCGTAAAGCTGGAGCCCGCGAGGTCGCCTGCCCGAAGATGACCAAGCCGGCCGACCGGTTGTCCTTCGTCCGCGGCGAGTTCCGCGCCGCCGGGCGGTCGGCGACCCCCGAGGCGTGCCAGGCACTGGTCGACACCCTCGGCAGCGATCTGCGCGAGCTGGCGAGCGCCTGCTCGCAGCTCGTCGCCGACATCGAGGGCACCATCGACGAAGCGGTCGTCGCGCGCTATTACACCGGCCGCGCGGAGGCCTCGAGCTTCACGGTCGCGGACCGTGCGGTCGAGGGCCGCGCCGCCGAGGCCCTGGAAGCGCTCCGCTGGTCCCTCGCCACGGGAGTCGCGCCGGTGCTGATCACCAGCGCTCTCGCCCAGGGTCTCCGGGCCATCGGCAAGCTGGCTTCCGCGCCCCGCGGGGCGCGCCCCGGCGATCTCGCCCGTGAGCTGGGGATGCCGCCGTGGAAGATCGACCGGGTGCGGCAGCAGATGCGCGGCTGGTCGGCCGACGGGGTGGCGGCGGCGATCCGCGCTGTCGCGGAGGCGGACAGCGCAGTCAAGGGCGGGGGCACCGACCCGGGCTACGCGCTGGAGAAGGCCGTGGTCGCGGTCGTCCGGGCCGCCCGCTCGGGCCGGCCCGGCTAGCGCCGTCCCCCGCGCAGAGCCCGCGGTCCTGGACACCCGCAAATCCGGCGCCCGCGCAAGTCTCACCCACGCCGGCCGTCGTACCGAGCCCCGTCGCTCATCCGCCGAGCCGCACCCGAGCCGCCGCGCCGGGCCCTCGAGCCCTCGAGCACAGAGCCCGCTTCGGGAATTCGGCCCGCCCAGCCCGCACGGGGCTCCTCCCGTACGAGAGCGACCCTGCCGTACGACACCGGNNGACCCGACGACGCCATCGACGCCGAAGGCCCCGTGCCACCCTGGGGAAGGGCAGGCACGGGGCCTTCGGTCCGAGTGTGTGCGCCGCACCCGCGTGGCGAACGGCCGCGTGCGGCGCGGTACCGCGGCCATGGGCCGCGGCTTGCCGGGACGGTAGCGGTTGAGAGGGACCGCTGAGTTCGTACCGGCGGGGTGGGGCCGAAGCCCCTGAAGTGCTGTGATGCGGTGCGGCAGGTCAGCCCTTGAGGGACTCGACCCGCGTGGCCAGCGCCGACTTCTTGTTGGCGGCGGCGTTCTTGTGGATCACGCCGCTGCTGGCGGCCTTGTCGAGCTTCTTGGCGGCCTCGCGGCCGGCGGCGGTGGCCTTCGCGAGGTCACCGGCCTCCACAGCTTCACGGGCCTTGCGGATCGCAGTCTTGAGCGAGGACTTGACAGCCTTGTTGCGCTGGCGCGCCTTCTCGTTCGTCTTGTTCCGCTTGATCTGGGACTTGATGTTCGCCACGAAAGAGCCTTTGCAGGTTCGTTGGATTCTGGTGCGCTTCACATACCGGACAAAGGCATGAGACGCGATGGTCCAGGCTACCAGCAGGCCGGATGGCCTCCCAAACCGGACCGGACGGCGCAGACGTGGGACCATGGGGGAACTGTCACCCAGACCCGATCAAGCTGCGTCTCATCACCGAATGGACCCTGCGTGCCCGCGACCCCTACCCATGTGCCGGAGCCGAGCCGTACCGATCCGGCGCTGATCCGTAACTTCTGCATCATCGCGCACATCGACCACGGCAAGTCCACGCTTGCCGACCGGATGCTCCAGCTGACCGGTGTGGTCGACGTGCGCCAGATGCGCGCCCAGTACCTCGACCGCATGGA
>DOWQ01000076.1 GCA_003519485.1 Streptomyces sp.
TAGCGGCCGCAGCCTGCTCCTTGTTCTTTTGGAGCCCGCAGCGGATGCTTTCCAACGATTTCAGGTCCGTGGTTCCGGCTTTCTTGACAGTTCCCGCCTTCGCCGGGGTATTCGCGCTCAGCACCCTTGCCTTCTTTCCGAAGCCGGTTCTCAACGCCGCCGCCGGTGCCCTTTTCGGGATATCCGAGGGGCTGGCGCTGGCGGTGGCAGGTACCACACTGGGGGCGGTGCTGGCTTTCGGCCTCGGCCGTGGCCTCGGCCGTGACGCGCTCAAGCCCTTGCTCACAAGAAAGATCATCCACTCCCTCGATCGCCGACTCACCGAGCACGGGTTCAGCAGCGTGCTGCTGCTCCGCCTTGTGCCGGGTGTGCCTTTCCAAGGGGTCAATTTCGCCGCGGCTCTCTCTGGAATGCGCCTGTGGCCGTATGCAATAGCGACTGCGCTCGGTGTGCTACCGGGCACCGCTGCTTACGTGATCGCCGGAGCTTCTGCCTCCTCTCCCACGTCGCCGGCCTTCCTGCTCTCGGCCGCCGCCATCGTTGTCATGATGGTGCTCACCCTCGCCGCCCTGCGACGAGCCCGGCGCACAGCTGTTCCGCCGAGCGCCGGCGAGTGGGTTTGATCAAGGCGTCGGTCGGACGAGAAGTGCTTGCTGGACCCGCCATGCTCATATCGTGATCAGCACAACCCGGAGTCGTCCTGCCTCGGGCACTGACTGAACAGCGTGCAAGCAGCTACGGGAGCTCTTCGTGCGTCAGGTGCGGCCGGCTCCCGACCGTTTAGGATGACGTCATGATGCGGCAGCCGTTCCACACGGCCCACCCCCAAACGGGGCGGGTTCGTATGACGCTGCTGTTACTGGTCCTGCTGTCCGGCTTGGTCGCCATGCACGGCCTGGGCGCCGCGGGCTTTGCCCAGCCCAGCCATATGGCATCGCACAGTGCGCCAGCCTCGGAAGCTTCGGAAAACGCGATGCCGCCGCAGGTACAGGATGCGACAGGGGCTTGTGAACACCCGGACCGCGATGGCAGCCGCCATGTGGGCCACGCAGATCCCGCCTGTTCAGCTGCAGGCGCCGGCGCCGCACCGGTACTGCCCTCGCTGTCCAGCGCTATGGGCCCGGCGGCACTTGACGAGACCGAGGTCGGGGCGCCGCCCGCCACCGTGTTCAGAGGACGTGCTCCGCCCACTCTCAGTGAACTCCAGCTCTTGCGTATATAGGCGTAGTCATGCGGTGCCCAACTGGGCCGACCGCCGCAAACGGCATGCCTACTCACCTTCACGCAGGAGTCGTATCACCATGACCAAGCACCGTTCCGCCATCCGCCGCTCCGTCACTGTGGCGACCGCCGCCATCGCGGCGCTCGTTCTCGCCGCCTGCGGCAGCGACGACAGTTCCACCGGACCCGGCGAAAACTCCTCTCCGAGCGCGTCAGCCCCGGCCAAGAAGGGCGACCACAACGCCGCGGACGTGGCCTTCGCCAAGGGAATGATCCCGCACCACCGGCAGGCTGTGGAGATGGCCGATCTCGCTGAGACACGGGCCTCCTCCTCCGAGGTCAAGTCTCTGGCCTCCGAGATCAAGAAGGCCCAGGACCCAGAGATCAAGACCCTCTCCGGCTGGCTCAAGGCATGGGGCGAGCAGGTTCCGGAAGAGATGGGCGGCATGGACCACATGGGCCATGACATGCCGGGGATGATGAGCGCCGAGGACATGAAGGAACTGGAGGGACTCTCTGGAAAGGTTTTCGACACCGCGTTCCTGAAGATGATGATCAAGCATCACGAGGGCGCAGTATCCATGGCCGAAAGCGAGAAGTCGGATGGCTCGTACGGGCCTGCGGTCTCGATGGCCGAGACCATTATCACTTCCCAGTCCGGTGAGATCGACCGGATGAACAAGTTGCTCGGCAAGGGCTGATGCTCTCCGGGGGCGGCGTTCCGGCGCCGCCCCCACACACCCTCTGCTGATGCGTTCTGAGGCCCCGATTTCTCCGCTCCTGACTCACGTTCTACCGGGCTCCGGCACTTGAGAGGTCCGGCGTCGCAGACAGGGGCTGCTATGGCTGCGGTGTCGCCTGAAGCATTCCGACCGGGCAGTCCACGATGGATCAGAGTGCCTCCGCTGCGCGCTCATCGATGCAGCGCGTCGGCTTCGCTCGATCCCACCCGGATCCGCTGCAGCTGTCTTTGCCGGACGCCATCCATGACGTCGCTGACATCCTCAAATGACCACGAAACGCACGGCGTCCCTGAAGGACACGTCATGGCATGTGAGGCGATTGCTCCGGCGAGGACGAATCCGAGGCCGGCCGGGCCGAGGACGAGGCGGCGTGTGTCTGTGAACGGTTCAGAGACCGATCGCCGGGGCAGCGTGTTGAATGCTTGATACCCCGGGAAACGCGTGCACGACGTGCATGTTGCCGAACCGGATGCCTCCTGCAAGTGAGGGAAGCGGTGTGACGCAGTCCAACGCCGGATGCATCAGCTCATCCGAGTTGGGTCTTTCCCGACGGTTGCTGGGCCGTCCTCACCCTGGTGGCGCATCGCACCGGCGTCACATCACCGACAGGCATGGTAACTGTGAGTGAGGTCACGGTCGGTCATGGTGTGGGATCACGATGACCCGTACGGGCCTTGGCGAACCGGCTGAGCTGCCGTCTCGCCCCTTCAGCACAGAGGTCCGCAGCGCTACGTCCGTCGCTTCGTGTGGGATTTGTGCGGAGCGTGTTAACACGGTGTTCCCTGGGAAGTTGTGCCGCGCCGCTGAGTAGCGGTTAGCATCACGGCATGGTTACGGCTTGGCCTCGCTCCGGCATGTTGCGGACCCGCGCTTCTGCGGGGCCGCTGCCTCTGCTGTGGTTGGCCGTGCTGCTGCTCAGCATCGTGTTCACGCACGGCATGACTGCGGAGAGCGCTGAGGGGCATGTGACGGCCGGCGTGGCAGCGCCAGTGTCCGCGTCCGCCGGGATTCATGAAGGTCACACCGGCGGGGCCGGTGATGCTGTCGCGTACGCGTCGCTCGAGGTCGAGACCTCGGAGGACCGTCACGATGGTGAGGGCTCTGCCCATGCGGGCCAGGAGTGCGTGTCCGGCCAGCCGCAGCAGGGTCTGGACCTGGCCGCTCCTTGTCTGGTCATGCTGGACTGGGCGCCGCCTACGCACGCCTATGCGGTAGGGAAGTCCGGCCTGTTCCGGCCCGAAGAGTCGGCCCTTCCTCCAATGACGGGTACGAGAGACTCAGTAGTTCAGCAGGTCTAGATTCCGCGCTCCGCAACTGGTCGCGCCTCCTGAGGACCGACAGCCCCTGCCCTGCCGGGCGGGGTCGGCCAAGTGTGGCCAGTTCCCGGTAACCCGAGACGCAGGTTCCCCGCCCTCTTCTGCCTGAGCGGGACCTGTTTCCCCTGCCTGGATTCCTGCTGAACTCCGTCTGCCGCTGTCTCCCCACGACCATGAGAAGTGGCTGCTACCCGGAGGAACTGTGCTGTTCCACCCCCCTCTTCGTCCTCGCATCGCCGGCCCCGCTGTCAAGGCTCCGTGGATGCTCCGGCTGACGGCCATCGTCCTGGGCGGTCTGTTCCTGTGGGCGTACGTCTGTTCCGCCACGCATGGCAGCGACAGTCATACGCATGCCCGCACGTCGGCGTCGTCCGGCCCCTCCCTGCTCACGGCAGATGCCGTCGAGCGGGAGATGTCCTCCGGGTCGCATCCACACCCTGACCCTGTTTGCCCGCCATACGTGGTCAGCCATGTGCTGCCGCAAGCCGGGCAGCTGTTCGCGGAAACGGCGGCCCTGTCGTCCTTCGCCGGAGTCGCGGCGGGTCTGACTGCCGCAGCCCTGCGGCCCCTGGCCGCGTGGCCTGCGGCCAGCAGAACCCGGATACGGCGTTCAGGCCGGTCCACACTCTCCGTCGTTTGCCGGTGGCGGATTTAGACCGGGGCTTTCGCGGCCCTCGCAGCGGCTGCCGCGTGCTGCCACAGGTCCGAGGTACCTGCCTCGCCCTCTGCAGGACGGCACGCGTGATGAGCACCCCCTCACGCCACCATTGAACGAGAGCGGAAAGATGCACCCGCGAACCACCACTGACGCCACACCCCCCGCCCGCTCTGCCCTCTCCGGGCTCGTCGGCAACACACCGGTTCTCCAGATCTCCGAACCCCTTTCGCCCGCTAATCGCGGGTTCTGGGCAAAACTGGAAGGGTTCAACCCCGGCGGGATCAAGGACCG
>DOWQ01000652.1 GCA_003519485.1 Streptomyces sp.
GCGCCGAGTGTGCCGGGGCGGTCGGTGGTGAGCAGCAGGACGCGCTGCCCGCGCCGGGCGGCGGCGAGGGCTGTCGCCGCGGCGGCCGTGGTGCGGCCGGACCCTCCTGGGCCGGTGACCAGGACCGTGCGTACGACGGGGGACATCAGTCCCGCGCGCCGCTCTCGACGCGCTTCTTCAGCCCGGCCAGCGCCCGGTCGATGATGACCTTCTCGGCCTTGCGCTTGATCATCCCCAGCATCGGGATCTTTACGTCGACCGTCAGCCGATACGTGACCTCGGTGCGGGCGCCGCCCTCGAGGGGCGCCAGGCTGTACGAACCGTCGAGGGAGCGCAGCATCTGCGACTTCACCAGGGACCAGCTGACGTCGTTCTCGCCGGTCCAGGTGTAGGCGAGCGTGTGGTCGTCCTTGATGGCGCCGGCGTCGAGGAGGAGCCGGACCTGCTCGGCACGGCCCTGCGAGTCCTTCGCGAGGACCTCGGCCTCCTTGACCTCGCCGGTCCACCGGGGGTAGCGGTCGAAGTCGGCGATCACCGACATGACCTCGGCCGGTGCCGCCTCGATCGTGATGCTCGAGCTGGTGTGTTCCGCCATCGCGGTGGCTCCTCCACTACGGTCGGGTCCCGGCCTGTCGTATCTGCCGCTGAAGGCTACCGCGCGGGAACCCGGCTCCCGACCGCACCCTTGGGCCGGGCGGTCACCACTGCAGGACCCAGGGCTTTCCGGTGGCGGCGAAGTGCCCGACGTTCACGCACTCCGTGGCCCCGATCCGCATCCGCCCGGCCAGCGGCTGGTGGACGTGCCCGAAGAGGGCGTAGCGCGGCCGGGTGACCCGGATCGCCTCCAGCAGGGCGGAGCTGCCCCGTTCGAAGCGGCGGGCCACGGTGTCGTAGCAGAGCTCGGGAACGTCCGGCGGTATGTGCGAGCAGAGCACGTCGACCTCACCGAGCGCGGCGATCTTCGCCGCGTACGTCTCGTCGTCGACCTCGTAGGGGGTGCGCATCGGGGTGCGCAGCCCGCCGCCGACGAAGCCGAAGACCCGGCCGCCGATCTCGGCCCGCTGCCCGTCGAGGACGGTGGTGCCCGGCCGGGCGTACTCCGGCCAGAGGTGCGGGATGTCGACGTTGCCGTAGGTGGCGTACGTCGGCTGCGGGAAGGCGGCGAAGAGTTCGGCGTACTGCTTGCGTACGGCGGCTTCGACGACGCTCCGGCGGTCCGCCTCCTGGCCGTCGGCGTCGGTGAGGCGGCCCCAGAGGCGTGCGGCGAGCTCCCGGGCCTCCTCGAAACGCCGCGCGGTGCGGAGTTCGACGATGCGGTCGGCGTTTTCGACACCGAACAGATCGGGAAATATGCCCCTGGAATGATCCGCGTAGTCGAGGAAGAGCACGAGGTCGCCGAGGCAGACGAGGGCGTCCGCCCCGTCGCCCGCCCTGGCGAGGTCCGTGCTGTTGCCGTGCACGTCACTGACCACATGGACTCGCATACGCTGGACCCTACGCTGTCCGTCCGCGCCCGGGGAGAGACCTGCGACCTGCGGTTACTTCCCGGACGCGGTGGGCCGTTCCGTCCCTTGCGGGGCGGCCCGGCCGGGTGGCAGCAGCTTTGTGACGCATAAAACATCTCGGCCTGTCCCCCTATCGGGAAGTGCGTACCGATGGGTAACGTCCGGGCCGTTCCATCACTCTCCCCCAGCCCCCACCTCCCCCACCCGACGATGGACCGCAGCCGCCGCAGCACGCCGGACATGACGTACCGGACCCCCGTTGCAGCACCGGCGCCCGATGAGGAGCAGCAGTCTTGCGCGAGTTCAGCCTTCCGGCCCTGTACGAGGTCCCCGCGGACGGAAACCTGACGGATCTCATCCGCCGGAATGCGGCGCAGCACCCCGAGGTCGCCGTCATCGCCCGCAAGCACGACGGCCGCTGGGAGGACGTGACCGCGACCGCCTTCCTCGCCGAGGTCCGCGCGGCCGCCAAGGGGCTCGTCGCCGCCGGCGTGCGGCCGGGCGACCGCGTCGGCCTGATGTCCCGCACCCGCTACGAGTGGACACTGCTGGACTTCGCGGTGTGGAGCGCCGGCGCGGTCACCGTCCCGGTGTACGAGACCAGCTCGCCCGAGCAGATCGCCTGGATCCTCGGCGACTCGGGCGCCGTCGGCTGCCTGGTCGAGACCGAGGTGCACGAGGCCGCGGTCGAGTCCGTACGGGACCGGCTGCCGGGGCTGACCCACATCTGGCAGATCGAGCGCGACGCGGTCGAACTGCTGCGCACCAAGGGCGCGGAGGTCTCCGAGGCCGAGCTCGAGGAGCGCAGCGCGCTGGCGGGCGCCGACTCCCCGGCGACGATCGTGTACACCTCGGGCACCACCGGCCTGCCCAAGGGCTGCGTGCTCACCCACCGCAGCTTCTTCGCCGAGTGCGGCAACGTGGTGGAGCGGCTGAGCCCGCTCTTCCGGACCGGCGAGTCCTCCGTACTGCTGTTCCTGCCCGCCGCGCATGTGTTCGGCCGGCTGGTCGAGGTCGCGTCCGTCCTCGCGCCGATCAAGCTGGGGCACGTCAGCGACATCAAGAACCTCACCGACGAACTCGCCTCCTTCCGGCCGACCATGGTCCTGGGGGTGCCGCGGGTCTTCGAGAAGGTCTACAACTCCGCGCGGGCCAAGGCCCAGGAGGACGGCAAGGGCAAGATCTTCGACAAGGCCGCGGACACCGCCATCGCCTACAGTCGCGCGCTGGACAGCCCCGACGGCCCCTCGATCGGCCTCAGGATCAAGCACAAGACCTTCGACAAGCTCGTCTACGGCAAGCTCCGGGCCGTGCTCGGCGGCCGGGCCCAGCACGCCATCTCCGGCGGCGCTCCGCTCGGTGAGCGGCTCGGCCACTTCTACCGCGGCATCGGCTTCACCGTCCTGGAGGGCTACGGCCTCACCGAGTCCTGCGCGGCGACCGCCTTCAACCCGTGGGACCGGCAGAAGATCGGCACGGTCGGCCAGCCGCTGCCCGGCTCCGTCATCCGGATCGCCGACGACGGCGAGGTGCTGCTGCACGGCGAGCACATCTTCGCGGGTTACTGGAACAACGAGGCCGCGACCGCCGAGGCGCTCTCGGACGGCTGGTTCCACACCGGTGACGTCGGCACGCTCGACGAGGACGGCTACCTCGCCATCACCGGCCGGAAGAAGGAGATCATCGTCACGGCCGGCGGCAAGAACGTCGCCCCGGCCGTCATCGAGGACCGCATCCGGGCGCACGCCCTGGTCGCCGAGTGCATGGTGGTCGGTGACGCCCGCCCCTTCGTCGGCGCCCTCGTCACGCTGGACGAGGAGTTCCTGCCGCGCTGGCTGGCGGAGAACGGCAAGCCCGCGGGCGCCACGGCCGCCGGACTCCGCGAGGACCCGGACCTGCTGGCCGCCGTCCAGCAGGCGGTGGAGGACGGCAACGCGGCCGTCTCGAAGGCCGAGTCCGTACGCAAGTTCCGCATCCTGCCGGCGCAGTTCACCGAGGAGTCGGGGCACATCACGCCGTCGCTCAAGCTCAAGCGGAATGTGGTGGCGAAGGACTTCGCGGACGAGATCGAGGCCATCTACACGAAGTGAGCCCGGGGCGGGCCGCCTCCGGTGGTTCGGCCGCGGGTGCTCCGGGCGGCGACGCCCGAACGGGGCGGCGGGGAGCGGGTGCGGTCAGCACCGGCTCCCCGCCGCTCGGCGTCCGGGCCCCCGGACGCCCACGTCAGAGCAGG
>DOWQ01000646.1:0-414 GCA_003519485.1 Streptomyces sp.
GCTCACCCAGGTGCGGCGCAAGATCGTCTGGGTGGGCGCCGCGCCGGCAGTGCCGCCGGCCGCCGACTCGTGGGCCGAGCGCGGCGCCATCGTGGACGCCATCGCGCGGCGCGACCCGTCCCGGGCCCGTGCCCTGATGGCGGCCCACGCCGGTCCGCCGCCGTCCCAGGACGGCCATTACCCGCGCCGCGGGTCGGTGGTGAGGAATCCGAAACAATCCGTCAACACAGCGCGTGTTCGGAATTCATGACGATGGTGTAGGGCAGGCCCTAATAGGGCTGGAATGAACTCCGGTGGAATCGCCGGGCGTCTGAAATGGGGGCGGGTGCTTTTTGGTCGGCTGCCCGGCAGTCGGTGAAGTGTTCACTGCGGTTCGCGGGGCGATGGTGTGGTGGTGGGTGCCGGTGCCGGGGC
>DOWQ01000646.1:432-566 GCA_003519485.1 Streptomyces sp.
CTGCGGCCCCGTCCCCTCCCGCCCTCGCTCGGCCGTCAAGCCGGCTGGGGGCGGGAGCGGGGTGGGAGGGGTGGTGTCGTCGCTCGTCGGGGCTCGGGTGTCCCTGGCTCAGGTCGGCGTCTGCGGTCGGTGCT
>DOWQ01000646.1:613-2921 GCA_003519485.1 Streptomyces sp.
GGTCGTCACCGCTCGGTTCAGACTGTCTCCGGGAGCTCCTCGAGCCCTTCCGCGACCAGCTTCGCCAGCCGGTCGAGGGCCGCCTCGGCTCCGTCGGCGTCGGCGGCGAGGGTGACCTCCTCGCCTCCCTGTACGCCCAGGCTGAGCACCGCGAGCATCGAGGCGGCGTTGACCGGGTTGCCGTCGCCCTTGGCGATCGTGACAGGGACGCCGGAGGCGGTCGCCGCGCGGACGAAGATCGAGGCGGGACGGGCGTGCAGGCCCTCGGCCCAGCCGATGTTGACGCGGCGCTCTGCCATGGTGTTGCCCTTCAGCTCACGGGGGAAACCGGTGTTGTCTAGACCAGTGTCTCATGGTGCTCGGGGTGTTCGGCCCGGCCTTCCGGGCCACCGTACCCGCGGTAGGTGCCGGGCCACCGCACCACCCCGACCCCGGTACCGGGCGACCGCGGGACGGGCCCCGCGGCGTCCCGTCCGCAGCCCGGCGCCCCCGCGAACGCCGCGCTCGCCGACCCCGCGCGACACTCCGCGAACCGCGCCGTACGCCCGTACGCTTGTCCCCATGCAGACGCCGTCGGAGCACGTGTACCCGACCCACTGGGAGGCCGACGTCGTGCTGCGCGACGGCGGCACCGCACAGATCCGTCCCATCGCCGAGGACGACGCGCAGCGCCTGGTCAGCTTCTACGAGCAGGTCTCGGACGAGTCGAAGTACTACCGGTTCTTCGCGCCCTACCCCCGGCTGTCGGACCGCGACGTCCACCGCTTCACCCACCACGACTACGTGGACCGGGTCGGCCTGGCGGCGACCGTCGGGGGCGAATTCATCGCCACGGTGCGCTACGACCGCATCNNACGCCCGCGGCCTCGCCGCCACCGCGCCGGCCGACGAGGCCGAGGTCGCCTTCCTCGTCCAGGACGCGCACCAGGGCCGGGGCGTCGCCTCCGCCCTCCTGGAACATATCGCCGCCGTCGCCCGCGAGCGCGGCATCCGCCGCTTCGCCGCCGAGGTGCTGCCCGNNCAACAGCAAAATGATCAAGGTCTTCACGGACGCCGGCTACACCCAGAAGCGCAGCTTCGAGGACGGGGTGGTGCGGCTCGAGTTCGACCTCGAACCCACCGACCGGTCCGTCGCCGTCCAGCGGGGCCGCGAGCAGCGCGCCGAGGCCCGCTCCGTCCAGCGGCTGCTGTCCCCGGGCTCCGTCGCCGTCATCGGCGCGGGCCGCCGGCCCGGCGGTACCGGCCGCGCCATCGTGCACGGGCTGCTCACGGGCGGCTTCACCGGGCGGGTCCACGCGGTCAACCACGCCTTTCCCAAGGAGCTCGACACCCTGGAGCCGGACGGCGTCCCCGCCCACCGCACCGTCGGTGACATCGGGGAGCCCGTCGACCTCGCCGTCGTCGCGGTGCCCGCGCGGTCCGTGCCCGACGTCGTCGCCGACTGCGGTGAGCACGGTGTGCAGGGGCTGGTCGTCATCTCCGCCGGCTACGCCGAGAGCGGGCCCGAGGGCCGCGAGCGGCAGCGCGAACTCGTCCGGCAGGCCCGCTCGTACGGCATGCGCATCATCGGCCCGAACGCCTTCGGCATCCTCAACACCGCCCCTGCCGTACGGCTCAACGCCTCCCTCGCGCCGGAGCTGCCGCCGCCCGGCCGGATCGGGCTGTTCACCCAGTCCGGGGCCATCGGCATCGCCGTGCTGTCGGCCCTGCACCGGCGCGGTGCCGGGCACATCGGCACCTCCACCTTCGTCTCCGCGGGCAACCGCGCCGATGTCTCCGGAAACGACTTCCTGCAGTACTGGCACGACGACCCGGACACCGACGTCGTCCTGATGTACCTGGAGTCCATCGGCAATCCGCGGAAGTTCTCCCGGCTCGCCCGCCGCACCGCCGCCGCCAAGCCGGTCGTCGTCGTCAAGGGGGCCCGGCACACCGGCACGGCCCCCACCGGCCACGCCGTGCCCACCACCCGCATCCCGGACGCCACCGTCTCCGCGCTCTTCCGGCAGGCCGGGGTGATCCGCGTCGACACCGTCACGGAACTCGTCGACGCCGGGCTGCTGCTCGCCGGACAGCCGCTCCCGCGCGGGCCACGCGTCGCCATCCTCGGCAATTCCGAGTCGCTCGGCCTGCTCGCTTACGACGCCTGCCTCACCGAAGGGCTGCGCCCGCTCGCGCCGCTCGACCTCACCACCGCCGCCACCCCCGGCGACTTCCGCGAGGCGCTCGGCGCCGCCCTGGCCGACGACGCCTGCGACGCGGTCGTCGTCACCGCCATCCCCTGGGTCGGGGACCACGACCCAGGGCC